>CAJAXK010000247.1 GCA_903946925.1 uncultured Bacteroidales bacterium
AAATATTTCTTCGAGGAAAACCTGAATATGGTGAACAAAATACCGCAACTGCGTGGCACAACTCCATGGATCTTAGTCGATTTCCGTTCACCACGGCGTGTTCTTCCAGGTATTCAGGATGGATGGAACCGAAAAGGACTGATTTCGGAAACGGGCAATAAAAAATTGGCATTCTATACACTTCAGGATTTTTATATCACGATAAGCAAGAAATACGAATAGAATCCGAACTTTGCATCCACTCGGGGAAGCCTATTTTTGCCACAAAGGCTCTAAACTTCACTAAGTTTATAATATGGATTAGCAGTTTAAAAATGGTAAATTGGGGTATAATCGGGTGTGGCAATGTAACTGAAGTGAAAAGCGGACCGGCTTTCAATAAGGTTGGAGGATCAAGGCTTATTGCCGTGATGCGCAGGGATGCCGTGTTAGCCGAGGATTACGCACGCCGTCATAATGTCCCAAAGTTTTATTCAAAGGCTGATGACCTAATCAATGATAAGGATATTAACGCCATATATATTGCCACCCCTCCTGCGAGCCATGCCGAATATGCCATCGCATCCATAAAAGCAGGAAAACCTGTGTACATCGAAAAGCCAATGGCTTTGAATTATGCCGAATGTATTAAAATCAATAAAGCTTCCGAAAAATACCAAGTGCCGGCATTTGTCGCATACTACCGGCGATCGCTTCCCGGCTACTTAAAGGTAAAAGAACTGATTGAAAATGGAAGTATAGGGGAAGTTTATTTTGTGCAGGTTCAGCTATTCAAAGCTCCAACTGAAGAAGAAAAAACCGGTAAACTGCCATGGCGGGTGATACCTGAAATTTCTGGAGGTGGTCATTTTTTCGATCTGGCTTCACACCAGCTCGATTATTTAGATTTTTTGTTTGGACCGGTTCTGAATATAAATTCTCTCGTGCTCAACCAGGCTGGGCTATATAAGGCTGAAGATTTCGTAACTGCAAACTTTGCTTTCGGCAACAATATTATCGGTACCGGTACATGGTGTTTCAGCGTTTTGCCTGAAAATGAAAGGGATACCATCGAAATATTCGGCGAAAAAGGCTCAATCAGGTTTTCGACCTACAATTTTGACCCAATTGTCCTTACTACGAGCTCTGGGCCACAGGAATTTATAAATGAACGCCCTGAACATGTTCAATACAACCTGATCGAAGAAATTGTTCAATTCTTGAATGGAGAAGGAAAAGTGCCCAGTACCGGAATTACAGGCGCCAGGACAAGCAAGGTTATGGATGAAATTGTTAAAGACTTTTATCGAAAAAGCAAATAGATGGATTGATATAATTAAATGATATTTAGTAAATTAGCAAGCATTTACGGTCCTGCTCAATTTTTTTCCTGTTTGCCATGAAAAACTCAACTGAAAGTAAAATTATGAAACCTTCCCTTGCATTGCTGTTAAGGAATTTGCTGCTGGCTGCAATTTTTCTGTTCCTGCTTGCTCATGTTCCGGTAACGGCACAAAACCGTAAAATAGCCATTTTTGGATCATCAGTTGCCAAAGGCTCAGGTGATACAACAGGTGTTGGTGGATACGCAGGATTAATCAAAGAAATGCTTGAAAAAAGAGGCTGGCAAGTTGTAAATGTATCGAGAGGTGGCGACAATACCACCAAAATTATGCCCCGGTTCGAAGCCGAATTGCTTCCGCAAAAACCAAAATATGTAATCCTTGGCTTATCGTTGGGAAACGAGGGAATTGCAACTTCAAACGAATTGGCTATGAAGCGCAATTTCGAAAAATACCGAAACGGAATGCTTCGCCTGGTTCAACTTTGCCGCGAAAACGGGATGTACCCGATTGTGGTGAATTGCTACACCCGTAATGATTTTCAGTCCAAACATTATGCTGCCATTAAAAAAATGAACCTGATTATTAACACATGGGATGTACCAAGTATAAATGTACTGGGAGCTATTGATAATGGAAAAGGAAACTGGCTCGAAGGTTTTTATCACGACAATGCACATCCTGATTTTAAAGGGCATAAAGAAATGTTCTATGCATTAGTTCCTAGCCTTTTTGATGCAATCGAAGCCGGGAAAACCGTCCCCTATAAAATCAGGAGTGCAGATTATGTTACAATAAAACAACCCGCCTCTGCCAAACCCTTGAGTTACAAAGCCGATGATCAAATTCATTCATTCTCTGTTTGCTTTCAGGTAAAAACCGATGGAAATGGAACACTAGCTGTAATTTCCGGATCCAATACATCAAACATTGCAATTAAAAACGGGAAAATCCTATACAATTCAACAAGTAAAGAGACAATCAGCGCAGACACTACTGGCGAAAATAAAGGCTGGCAATATATAGTGCTTACGCATCAATCTGCTTCCGGGAAAACAGCTTTTTTTGTAAACGGAAAATTATCCGGAGTTCTGAATGAATCAATTGATTTTAAAGAGTTTGTACTGGGAGGAACAGGTGAAGCAAAAGTGATTCCATCTCCAACTGAAGCCGGTTATAAAAACCTGCTTTTCTATCGTTCGGCTTTAAACCCTGACGAAGTTCAAGCACTGTATTATGATCAGCTGCTTCAATCGAGCCTTGAAATTTATGCACCGCTAAACGATAAAGAATTTAAGCCGGGAACAACTGCAACCAATTATGCACAGAGTCTTTCGAAGCTTTTGATTGACGGGGATATCCACTCATCTGCGACGCAATAGTTTAAATTGAAATTTCAGGTGAAAATTTGCAAGCTTTTGGAAAAAATGATTGTTTGGAAACCTACATCTATGAAATGTTTTGAAAATAATAAAATGGGTTATTAAGGTTATTTTTCTACTGACAAATTATATAAATCGCTGTTATTCGGTGTAATATGCATTTTTACTTGGCAAATTACTACCCAAATTGAAAATATTTTGGACAGTGTAGAAACTTATTTGAGTTATAAAAGAACCAAAACGATTGAAATTTATTTAATTTTACCTTGTGATAAATGGATAAAAGTTAAAATTTCAACATAAAACCCTCATTTAAACCAAATCCTATGACAAAGCTTTACAAAACCCGACCTGTGCAAAAGAATAATTTTGGCACAGGATCCAAAAACATTTTTCGCTTACAAGCACTTATTGTGCTGATGCTATTACTGATAGCGGGAAAGGGATGGACGCAAACTGTGTTTACTGACGACTTTAATAGGGCAACGCTCGGGACATCAGGTGGAACTCCAACAATGACATATTCAACTGGTACAACCGCAAGTTCGGCAAGCATATTTACGACAACCGTAACCACTTTGCCCAACTATGTATTTCAAATATATACTGGCGCTACTGCAGCAGCAGGCAGATCATATATGACTGGCCCATTATCAACCTATTCGTCCCCTTTTACATCAACTTTGAGTAGCAACACCGGCCCGGTTACCTGGACTTTTAACATGAAAACAAACAGGACAACCGCCTTATCTGGCTTTGATGGTGGCAATTATGGTTCAGCGGTAATATTAGGTATGACAAGTGCTGACCCAACAAATGCTACTACAAATGGGTATGCTGTGGTTCTGGTTAAAGGTACTACCCGGAATGCTGTAAAACTTGTTAGGTTTGCAAATGGTATTGTATTGAACGCTAATGTTACTACTATAATCGGTCCTTCTCCTGATCTGGCTGCAATGACAAATTATGCAAGTGTCAAAGTTGTTTATACTCCCTCCACAAACACCTGGCAACTTTATGTAAGGGACGATGGGAGCACAACAGAACCCACAGATCCTTTAACAGGAACTTTAACCCAGGTAGGCACAAGTGTAGTCAACAGCACTTATACCTCAAGCACAATGACAAATTTCGGTTTTTTCTGGAACCATAGCAATGGATCCGGTTCGAGCAATAAGGGTATTTACGACAATTTTACAGTTTCTGTCAACCCGGTAGTAACAGCTACACTCAGTGTTACAACGTCAAACTTAACAGGCTTTAACTATGTTGTAGGTTCTGGCCCATCGGCAAGCCAAACCTTTAATATTAGCGGATCAAACTTAGATGGAACTGCTGTTACAGTAACTGGTAGCACAGATTACGAAGTGGCTACAGATTTAAACCCTACTTTTTCCGGTTCGGTAAATATTCCATATACACTTCCAACATTGGCATCAACTCCTGTTTATGTTAGGTTAAAAGCAGGTTTGTCAGTTGGTAACTATAATTCTGAGGCATTAGTTAATTCTGGAGGTGGAGATGTGACCTCTGAAAATGTAAGCTGCAGTGGCTATGTACTTGGTGGCCCTGCAACCTATACCTGGACTGGTGCTACTGATAATAACTGGACAGTTGCTACTAACTGGAGTCCAGCCCGTACATCACCTGCTATCAATGATATACTTCAGTTTACGAATGGGAATACTTATACAGTTACCAGCGTTCCTGCCCAGACTATTGCCCAATTGCTTGTTTCAGGTGGGTCGAAAATTACATTGCAGGCCGATGCTCCTGTCACTCTTACCATTGCTGGAACAACAGGTGACGACTTATCCGTTTCCGGTACTGGTTCTGAATTGAATATTTCTGGAACCAATGTATTGACGATTGCCTTAAATGCTGGAACCAACGGGTTGATTAGTAGTTCAATAACTGTTAGTGGGTCAGCTCATGTTATCAAATCTACTGATGTAAGTAGTTTGGTTTTTGCAAACGGAAGTGTTTTTAAAGCCACTACAGGTTTCACGGGAAATGCTTTTGGTGCAACAAACCTTAATTCTGTTAAATTCCAATCTGGCTCCACTTATGTTCAGGATGCAGGAAGCAATCCATTTGGTGCAGGTGCCCCAAATTCGGTTTTAACTTTCGAGACAGGCAGTCTTTACAAGTTTACATCTCCAGGTGGAGGGCCATCTTATAGTGGAAGGACGTATGCAAATTTTGAAAATGATTCTCCACTTGGCGGAGTTCAAAACAATCAGGGAAGCAACCCCATGACTTGCGACAATTATACAGTTACTAATGGAACAATAAACTGGGACTTTACCGGAGGCCTTGTTATCAAAGGAAATATTACCGTTAATTCACCAGGAATATTAACATTTGGGAATGCAACAAAATCTACTCTCGTTACATTAAATGGAACCGGAACCCAAACCATCGGTGGCACCGGAACTATACAATTTGGTGCTCTGGGTAAGCTCACTGCCTACAGCAACCTAAGTTTTGGGCCAGGCACAATTACGTTTTCCAACGATGCTTCAGTTATCACAAACGGCACAGTTAGCGGAAATGTTACATACGAAAGGGCAATATCAGGAGGTGCATGGCATTTGATTTCTTCACCTGTTTCTGGTGCGGTATCCGGGATGTTCCTTGGTAGTTTTTTGCAACAACATTCGGAACCAACCAATAATTACACTGATGTTACCACAAGTGCTGTTCCTTTGTCTCCAATGAAAGGTTTTGCATTGTTTGATGCAACCGGCTACACTGCTCAATTTACTGGTCCGTTAAACACAGGAGCAATGAGTTACACTACCACATATTCCGGTGCTGGTTTAGGATGGAATTTAGCAGGTAACCCATATCCTTCAGCTATCGATTTTACAAAAGTTACCCGTAATAATATTAACAATGCCTTTTATGTTCATATCAGCAATAGTTCGTGGGGCGTTTATGCTGCCGGGGCAACTTCGCCGGATGTAGTTGTTACTGAGTTTATTGCTCCAGGACAGGGTTTCTTTGTTGAGGCTTCAGCCAATGGTTCGCTGAGTATGGATAATACTGCAAGGGTTCATAACAGCATTCCTTTTCATAAATCGGGCAATGTAATACCCAATATTGTCAGGTTACAGGTTACAGGCAATGGCTACAGCGATGAGGCGTTGGTACGTTTTCTTCCTGAAGCTACTTCAGGTTTCGATGGCGAATATGATGCACATAAATTTTATGGCGATGTTGCTGAAGCAGCACAAATTTACACGGTTGGCGGTATTCCTTTGGCCATCAACGCTTTGCCTGAGACAACTACAGTGCCTGTGGGTCTTCATGCCGGCGCAAGCGGTACTTATACTATTGCTGCCAATGAGATCAACGATTTTACAGAAGTTTCCCTTGAGGATACCAAAACCGGTGTGTTTACCGATCTGTTGAAAAATTCATACACTTTCAACTTTGCCCTAGGCGAAACAGAGCAAAGGTTTGTATTGCATTTTGGCCCATTGTCGGTTGATGAAACAGAAAGTTCATTGGCAAATATTTACAGCTATCTAAAAACTATAAATGTTAATCTGAAAGATCAGGTTGTTGGCGATGTGTTTGTTTATAGTATTACTGGTCAATTGGTTGCTTCCAAAATATCAGTGAGCGGATCAACCGGAATTACGATTCCGAATACTGGCAATTACATTGTGAAAGTTATTACCAGGGACAGCACCTTGGTAAGGAAAGTGTTCATTCAATAAACTTTAGATTCAGATTTGATCTTATGGGGAAATAAAATTCAATTATGCCATACCGGTAGATCTGCAACAAAACAATTAGAAATCAACTAGAAAAACAAAAAGATATGAAACGAAACTTCAAAGTAATGGCCATTGCGGCCTTCCTGATAATTGCCCCATTATTCATGTTTGCCCAACCTCATCCGAATGGTGGCAATAATCCCAATGGGGGCGGTACTACAAATGCTCCTGTTGGCCCAAGTGCACCGGTTGGCAACGGTACATATATTTTAGTTGCGATGGCTTTGGCATATGCCGGACGCAAAGCATATATTTTGCACTCCCCAGAAGAGAAATAAGCAGTACACAGAATCAGTCTTTTGAAATGATTGGTTTACCAGCAGTACAGTTGTCAATATTTTATTGGCAACTGTGCTGTTTTTTTATAAAAGAAACAAATATCGCTTTTGCAATTTAGAGGGTCGAAACTGGATAATGCAAATAAATGCTGACTTGGCAATTTTACTTTTTGGAAAAAAATGAAGATGCGTGAATATCAGATAACACTCAGCAAACTCAAGTCAAACCAATTGAAAAGAACTTCCGACTTCCGACAATATTTTCTTCAATTCAATTTTTGGTCAATATTGAAACCACATTGGGCAAACTTTATGCCTCCGGCAAAAATGCATAAACTAAATTTGCAGCATAAGAAAAGTTGATTTGTAATACAGCAGCAACAGCCGTTATGAAAAAAAAGATTGTTAGATTATTTTATAATGCGTTACTGTATTCAGTATTTGCCATTATTTGTCTTCCATATTACGCTTTTGCACAGACGTTTAACCCAATTGCCGATTCATATATCCACGATGCAAATCCGACTGTAAATTACGGAACCTCGGTAGATTTATTGGTAAAAAAAGGTACTTCTACCAATTTTCGTAAGGCTTATATCAAGTTTGATCTTTCATCAATTTCCAATAATGTTGTTTCCAGTGCTGTTGTCAGGCTGTATGCTACAAGCAGTGTTGCAATTTCAATGAACTTGTACCAGGTTTCGGATGCGTGGACTGAAACAGGGATTACCTGGGGAAATGCTCCTGCGGAAGGTGCGATGGTTGCCACAACATCTATTTTGGCAGCACCCGGGTATTATAATTGGGATATAACTTCATATATACAAAGCCAGTTAGCTGTCAATGATAAAATAATCAGCATTGTTGTTTTCTCGACATCAGTAAGTTCATCAACAATAAATTTCAGCAGTAACAATGCGTTGGCAAACCGTCCCGAACTAATCATTTCATATAATCAAACTGCACCTTTGGCTCCTGCCAACTTATCTGCAACAACAGTCTCGAGTAGTGAAGTTGGTTTAACATGGCAAGACAATTCGGATGATGAAACCGGATTTAAAATTGAGCGTAAAACTGCCAATTCAGCCTTTTCGGAAATTGCTACCTCCGGACCAAATACAAACAGCTATGCTAATATCGGACTAACCCCTTCAACATCTTATATATACAGGGTTTTTGCTTACAATGCTTCAGGAAATTCGTCCTATTCCAATCAGGATTCGGCAACAACTGCAAATATTGAACCCGTTGAGTACTATATAGATGCAATTAATGGCAACGATGGCAACAACGGCCTGACTCCTTCAACTGCCTGGAAAACACTTGCCAAAGTGAATGCTACTACTTTTGGCCCCAGCAATAGAATATTATTCAAGGCCGGTGGTGTCTGGGTCGGAAGGTTGTATCCGAAAGGATCAGGAATATCGGGAAACCCGATTGTAATTGACATGTATGGCACAGGTAACAAACCGCTTATTGATGGAAATGGACTGACCGGAACAGGGGTTGTTTACCTCTACAATCAGCAATATTGGGAAATCAATAACCTCGAAATTACCAACAATGCGTCTTCAGGAGGTGATAGAAGAGGAGTTCGTATTGAAGCCGAGAATTACGGCACTGCAAACCACATTTTTCTAAAAAATCTCAATATACACAATATTAAAGGCTCAGTAGGTCAAAATCGGAGCGATAAACGTACCGGTGGGATAGGTTTTGGTATTGTGGATGTTTCAACACAGGAAACCCATTTTAACGATATACTTGTCGAAAATTGCGTGATAACAAGCTGCGAGAACCAGGGAATTATAACAGAATGCGTTACAGATGATGGTTTTGATCCGTATTCAGCTGAATGGAACTCCATGAAGATTACAAATGCAGTTATACGCAACAACACAATTTCTGTTATTTCAAAAAATGCAATGATTATCCGGCTGTTCGAATGTGGAGTTATCGAAAACAATGTTTGTTTCAATACGGCAAACGGCATTTCGGGAAATACGATTTTTTCAGCAGCCTGCTCAGGTACTGTTTTTCAGTACAACGAAGGATACGACAACAATTCGCCCGATGCTGACGGAAGTATGTATGATGCCGACCTTCGTTCGCCAAACACATATTGGCAATACAGTTATAGCCATGATAATGCCCATGGGCTTTTTTGGACCTGCACAGTGCAAGCCGATGCAAATGTGGTTTGCCGGTATAATATCAGCCAGAACGATCAGGGTATAATTTTCTGTATAAACTACCCGGTTACTTCTGTGCGCATTTATAACAATACAGTATACATTCCTTCAAACCTTTCACCTGTTATAATATCGGAGCGGAACAATGGCGGAAGCGGGTCAAGGACATATACTTTTTACAATAACCTTATTTACAATCAAAGCTCAACAGCAAGCTACGACTGGACTTCAGGATATAGCCGGACAATAGACTATAATTGTTTTTATGGCGTACATCCTTCAACCGAACCTGCTGACCCGCACAAAGTAACCACCGATCCAAAACTGTTAAATGCGGGAAGCGGTGGAATAGGAATCAATTCTGTAGGCGGGTACAAACTGCAATCGGGTTCGTCGTGCATAAACAAAGGGAAAACAATTTCGGATAATGGTGGCAGGGATTATTGGGGAAATCCACTTTATAATGGATTGGCCGATATAGGTGCGAACGAATATACTCTTCCACCGGTTGCACCAACAAGCCTGATTGCAACAGTAATTTTGCCTGCACAAATCAGCCTTGCCTGGGCCGACAATTCTGCAAACGAAACAGGGTTCAGGATTGAGCGAAAAGCTGATGGCGGCGTTTTTGCAGAAATTGCGGTTGTTGGGCCAAACATAAGCAGTTTTATCAATACAGGGCTTTCTGCACCGGTGCAATATACCTATCGTGTTGCAGCGTACAATGCTTCAGGCAATTCTTCTTATACCAATGAAGCATCTGCAACCATTTTGCAAAATAAAACCCTCATTGTTAATTTATTGCTCGAAGGGCTTTACCGTGGCCCCAGTTCAATGCGGAAGGTTCAGGGCAGTTCAGGGAATCAATTTTCAGGAGTTGTTGCCGACCAGATTTCGATTGAATTGCATGAAGGGTCAAATTATAGCAATCTTGTTTATTCAGCCAATAACATTGACCTCGATACAAATGGAATTGCAACAATTACTATTCCAAGCATTTATAATGGGAATTACTATATCGTGATAAAACACAGGAATAGCATTGCCGTTGTAAGCAACACGCCAAAATCTTTTGCCGAAAGCACCATTACTTATAATTTCGATTCACCAGTCAAAGTTTTTGGCGGGAACCTGCGTTTAATGCCTTATGGTAGTTATGCCATTTTTTGCGGCGATATCAATCAGGATGGATCGATAAACATTGGCGACATTAACAGTATAACAAACGATACTCTTGTATTTGCAACAGGATATATGCCAAGTGATGCAAATGGGGATAGTAAAGTTGATGCACTTGATTTAATACTTGTTGATAATAATGCCACACTATTTGTATCTGTTGCCCATCCTTGATTTTTTCTGATTTTTATCCTTCATTTTCAGTCGAATTTCTTCCATTTTTCTATAGAAATTATTAGTAACCGGATTGTCACTTCCTGTTATTGAGGCGTTTGCGAACCTATTTCCTGATTGGTCATTTAGGAAACCGCAAAGAACAATTCAGAAACCTATATATCTGAAGGTGCTTATACATTTACGCTGATAAATAGAAATTCATAAATGGCAAATTCTGTACAAATGAAAAATGATTTTCAATCCAATACGATGAGCAAAACTGATTTCAAATTAAAAACCAACCTTTTGCTACTTCCGGCAATAATAATCCTGATGGCTTTTGGCTTTAATGGAAAAGGATACGGGCAGCTTATTCCTTTTAATGAAAATTTCAGCTATCCGGCAGGATCACTCGTTGGGCAAGGAGGAACACCTGCCTGGACACTTCAGGGTACAGATAACACAAATCCAATCCAGGTAACTTCCCCGGGATTATATTACCCTGGATACCAATCATCAGGAATTGGACTAGCTTCAACATACGGCAATGCTGCAGGTGGTCAGGATTTGTTCAGAGGGTACACCGGTACCAATACCCTTAGTTCAGGAAGCGTTTATATCTCGGCATTGGTAAAGGTAACTTCAGCAACCAGAGCAGGTGACTATTTTCTAAGTTTTAAAGAAACAAATAGTACCAGTCTTACTGTTTTCAAAGGCAGGTTGTATGCCAAAGATACAGCAAATACAGGCAATTTGGTTTTTGGTGTCACAAAAAGTACGTCCAGTTCATCAATCCCTGTAAGTTGGACATCACAGTATTTCAGTTTCGGTACCACATATCTGGTTGTTCTCAAATATACCTTTATAACAGGGACGTATAATGATCTCGTTGAAATATTTGTTTGTAATCCAGCGAATCCTTTCCCTGTAACCGAACCGGCGGCAAGTGCTTCCGCGACCGATTCAGGAGCAGATGGCGTAGGACAAAGGTGTGTACAACTTCGTCAAGGTGGGGCTGCCTCTCCGGTTGTAACAGTTGATGGCATTCGGGTTGGACAATCATGGTCTGAGACTGTTACACAGGATATCGTTCCTCCGATTGCCACTTTTAACCCTGCAAATGCTGCAATCAATGTTTTGCTATCTGTTATACCCACCATAACTTTTAATGAACCTGTTAGAAAAACAGATGGAACAGATATTACAAATAGTGACCTGGCTTCACTAATATCTTTAAAAACCAATAATGCTTCAGGAACTCCAGTACCTTTCTCGGCTACAATTGATGCAACCAAGACTATTATAACTGTAACGCCTGGTGCCAGTCTGCTAAACTCACAAGCATATTATCTTGATATTGCCCCAGTAGAAGATGGTGCGGGAAATGAATCAGGATTACAAAGTACAACATTCACAACCATTCCGGGCACTTTAAGCAGCGATGCTTCATTAAGCGATTTGAAAGTTGGGGGGACGACAGTAACAGGGTTTTCACCAACAATTTATTCGTATTCTGTGGCTGTTCCTTTTGGGTCATCAATAGTCCCAACTGTAACGGCAACCACAAGTTTTCCACTTGCATCTTCGTTAATCACACCTGCTGTTTCTATACCCGGAACAACAACAATTCTCGTTACAGCGCAGGATGGTATAACTCAACTGACTTATACTGTTGTATTTACCATTGCCCCGGCCAGTACAAATTCAGCACTATCATACATCAAGTGGCTTCCCAACGGGTTCGACCCAGCGAAACAAAACATCAGGGTCATGGGATTTTCCTCAACTACTTTTAATTATTCTATCGAGGTCCCAAACGAAACCAATTCACTTGTGGTGGATGCCGAACCTGATTTTGTAATACCCGCTGCAGGTTGCCCTCCGGCAACTTATGTTGTAACACAACCCCTAAACCTTACAGGTTCAAATGCCGAAAGAACCGCGACCGTAGTTTGTACTGCTCAGGATGGTACGAGCGTTTCTACGTACTATGTAACGTTCAGTAAAGCTTCAGCAACAAACTTTTTTGTAATAAAAGAAGGGTTTAATGCAATGCCTCCTCCTGGATGGGCAAATACCACCAATGTTGGGAGTTCATCCGCTAATGGCATGGGTTTTTATGGGTCCCTGACCACTTATTTATCACCAAAATTCAAATGGTTGTCGCCAACCGATGGCGGAACCCTTGTAACTCCAGCCTGTAATGGAGCTACAACCCTGGAGTTTTTCATTAAAGTGCTGGATAAGAACCCGGCAAGCAACCTCCATTTATATATCGAAAAATCGTATGATAGCACTAACTGGGTATTGGTAAGCCAGGATCCAATGCCTTTAACAGTCAGCACCACTCAATGGCATCAGGTAATGCTGCCGGTAAACGATATCAGCCCGCAGATTTTTTTCCGTTTCAGGGCATCAGCAACAACCGGTGACAATTCAACTGGTTTATTTTATCTGGATGATGTGAGCATAACAGCCAATGCTGCTTTCGATGCATCCTTAAGTGATCTTAAAGTGAATGGGACAACTGTAAGTGGTTTTAACCCTGAAATATTAGATTATGATGTTGTGCTTCCAATTGGTACTATCGTTATACCTGCGGTTACTGCTACTGCTTTACAACCTGCTGCAACAGTGCTTGTTACAAATGCATCTGCACTGCCGGGAACAACTTCTGTTCTGGTAACAGCCCCTGATGGAATAACCGTTAGAACCTATCATGTAATCTTTTCGTATGCTTTGGAAGCACCTTTCAACCTCACAGCAAACATAACATCAGCTACTCAAAACAATTTGAACTGGTCTGATAATAATGTGTCGGAAACAGGATTTAAAATTGAAAGAAAACCCGATAACGGATTATTTACAGTTGTGGGAACCGAAGGTGCAAATGTTGCAGCAAGTGTAAATACTATGCCCGGACTTGATCCCAATGTTTTTATTCCTGCCGACCGCTTTACGAATGTAACTGTTACTTCAGGTGTGAAATTCGCCGATGTTATCAATTACAAAGGTGTGCCAACCCCACTTTACCTTGATGTATATGAACCCACAGGAGATAACACTCTAGGGCGTCCGGTAATAATCTGGATACATGGCGGAGGTTTCAGGACAGATTCATACAGGACGCAGGGTTACATTGTTGATTACAGCACACGTTTTGCAAAACGCGGGTATGTTTGTATGTCGATTGATTACAGGTTAAGGGCTGGAAGCGATATGCCAACCCAGGCTTCCGAATTTCCTGCATTACAGGATGCAGCCAGGGATGCCAATGCTGCAATAAGTTGGATAAAGGCGAATGCTGCCACATATAATATCGATCCAAACCTGATTTTTATTGCCGGAGGCTCTGCCGGAGGACGTACAGCTCAAACGGTTTGCCAGTTCGATGGCCCGGATCCAACTGCGGTTTATCCTCCCGAGAACCAATATGTTTCTACTCTTTGGAATAAAACAGGTTTAATTGCCAATGCTACCCTTTGGGGTGGCCTTGAACCTGAAATGAGGGGATGGGTTTATCCAAGTCCGCCGTATTCAACAGCTAATTACCTCCAGGCAACCGATGTGCCTACAGTTTTGGTTCATGGCGATGCGGATGTTACCATTTTGCCTCAAAACAGTATTGATTTGCATAATGCGCTGCTTGCGGCCGGTGTAACCAGCGAATTACATATTATTCCCGGTGCAACACATAGCTGCCTGGGCAAAGAAACAGAAATTTCGGCTTGGTTGGCCACGTTTTTCGCCCAGGAATGGGGCAAGGTCAATGCAAAGCCTAAATCGTATGCGTATCGTATTTGTGCTTACAATGCTTCTGGTAATTCACCTTATTCCAATGAGGTAACAGTTAGCCGTACACTTAACCTCAACTTGTTTTTACAAGGACTTTACACCGGTAGCGGCTCTATGCGGAAGGCTCAGGGAAATTCAGGTAATCAGTTTTCTGGTAATACTGCCGATCAGTTAACAATTGAGTTGCACAATTCATCAACTTATGGCACTGTAATTCATTCAATTCCAAATGTAAATCTCAGTGTAACAGGCTCCGCCTCTGTTTCTATTCCTGCTTCATTGGGCGGTTCGTACTATGTAACCATCAAACACCGTAACAGCATAACAACTGTAAGCGCTTCCCCGGTTTCATTTGCTTCGGGTATAACTGGTTATGCTTTTGATATTCCTGCAAAAGCTTTTGGTAATAAACTTTTCCCTCTGGGATCGGGCATTTATGCCATTTATGGTGGCGATACCAATCAGGATGGAAAAGTTGACACTGCTGATATGACTTCCGTATCCAGCGATTCAAATGCTTTTGTTACCGGATACATTGCTACAGATGTGAATGGCGATGGGGTGATTGACGCCGCAGATATGATAATAGTGGACAACAATTCCAGTAATTTTATAACTGGCAGTACACCATAATAAACCTGAATATGTGATGGTTGAATGTAAATGCTGAAATCAATTACCTGTCATTCTGATTCCAAAATTCGATTTGGTACAAATTCGAGTAGTTAAAAAAGTAAATTTGCATGGTAAACAAATGCAAATTTACTTTTTGCTTAATAAGCGACTCCCTTCAGGTCAGGTGAATAGCAAGGCAAGAATTTCCTTTCTCTCTGGATTACAAAGTTTTATGAAATTTCGCAAAAAACTTTCTCTCATTGCTGCAATGTTGTTTGTTGCTATCCTTCCGCTACAGGCACAAACTTTACCTGAAGACACATCCTTGGTGGCGGTTATTGATGGCAACCCTGTTACCACCAGGGAATTTATGTTGTTTGCAAATAAAGAAAGATCGGAAGTAATCCGGTTTTTTCGTACCAATTATGGCTGCGAATATGACAATACATTTTGGACAAAATCTTTAGATGGAAAATCTCCAACTGAACTCCTAAAAGAGAGAACACTCGATACGCTCATAAAAATTAAAGTACAGCAGGCATGTGCAAAGGATTTTGGCCTCGTTTCCGATATCAGTTATTCTGGATTTCTGTTGGCTTTAAAAAATGAGAACCTCCGAAGGCTGCAAGCGAAAAACAGCAATAAAGTAATTTATGGGCCGGTACAGTATAGCGAGGAAGTGTATTTCAATTATACGTTTACCAACATGGTCGAAAAACTGAAAGCTGTCCTGGCCGAAAAAGTGTTCGCAATTACAAAGGATACTCTTCTTCAAATTTACGAAACAGAAAAGGATCGCATGCTTGGAAAAGGATATTGCACAAAAATCCGATCTGTCGGAATAAAATATAAAACTGGATCAGATGGCAGCGAGGAGCATAAAATCAGTTATTTGGATTTGATTACAATTAATGAGAGCATCAAGAGCAACAAATCCTATATAGCCACGGCAAAAGAAGTATATAAGTACAATCCTTATTTTTCTTTGGAAATTGAAGATATTGTGTTCAACGATACAATTTCTAATTCCGGGGAGGATAACAACTTTTTAGAAAGGGTTAAAGAAATGACATCGAAATTATCCGTAGCCGAAAGCAGTCCTGTGTTGGAATCTCCCCGTTCAGCTTATATTTTTACAATAATAAACAAACAATCCTTGGGTTATCGGAGTTTTGATAATTGCAAACGGGCAATCAGGGAGAAAACAACCGACCAATTGTATAGCAATTACATCAACAAGTTAAGCAAAACTGCCATGGTTCATATTAACAAAGATGTTTATAACCTGATAAGTTTTTGATATTGGTTTTCAAATTCCCCTTCCCCTATTTGTTGCCTCACCCAAAGCAACCTCTGTTTGGGCGCATCATCTTTTCAGATGCGTTCCCTTAAATCCACCCCCTCCGCTGGCGCGCGTTTGTAACGCGTGCCGATATAATCTCATCGTAATCCATAACCTTGCAAACAGCACCCCCTGATTGCACGGGTTGTAACGCGTTCTTGTATAGTCTCCCTGAAATCTGTCATCTTGCAAATAGTACATTTATACCACCATCAGTTCGTTCACATCTCATTTTTCCGCAATATTAGAGAGAAAACCCGCTTACAACCTTAAGTCTTTCAGGCAATTTTTCTCCTGTTTCAGCGGTTCAGGATATAAAATAAACAGCTTCCCCTAAATTTCTAAAAATACGCTTTGTTTTGTTCCATCAATAGTAAACTTTAGATCATGAAACAAGTAAAGCAAATCCGATATTACAAACAGTATGGAAGCAAAAAATAAGGAGTAATGGACAAAAAAGAGGCGAAGAAAAGACGAAAAATTTAGAAATCCCTGGAGAAGTCACGGAAGAGCCATATAGAAAAAATGTAACATGAAAAAATAATATGATGAAATTATTTAATATATGCAATGTTGTTGCTGCATTTATTTTTTGTAAAATAATGAAGAAAAACAGCTATATACTTGCATATCAGTTTTATAATCATTAGTTATAGGGAAACAAACCGAAAAACAGGCAGCCACCTGCAGAAATACCGGCACAAAAAAAATGGAAAACGAACCAAAATTTCAGGAAAAGAGAATCTCAGGTTTTGAGCTGTACAAAAATTGGAAATTTCTCAGGCCAGGGTTTAATTTGCGGCTTTTGCAGAATTTGAGTTTGCAGGTATTGATTTCCAATGGCCGAAGCCGTTCCTGAAATACTTAGAATACCAATATCCTGCGGTGGTTTCCGCACGATGCTACCTTTGCCTTGTTTTTTTGAAATAAAA
>CAJAXK010000248.1 GCA_903946925.1 uncultured Bacteroidales bacterium
ACTCCACAAAATTATGTTGTTGAAACAATAACTGGTGAAGATTTGGATAAACTTGATAGGAATTCGATGATTTTAATAAACAGTTATGAGAATACCATGAAAGATTTATTTGAAAGATGGGTAGAATTAAGACCTAAAAGCTATTCAAGGGATCCGATTATACGTGAAGACTCACGTCAAGAAATGGGCAATATACGACAAGATTTATGTTTGCAATTGAATGAAATATTGAATTACTTACGATCAATGCACAAAAATTTGGACGACCACTATAATCATGTTAGACATATTTGTACACAGTAAGAAAAGAAATACGGCACATAAACATATTTTTACCGCAAGGGTGCAGTATAAGTTTTAATTGGCGACGAAATGCAATATCGGTTCCTTAACCCTTTCCTACTACAACCCTTTCTTTAACAAGATTTCAATCAGCAAATCCTTGCGGCGGCGCGAAACCTCAATTCGGCTCGAGTCGGTCATAATCAAAACGCCTCCGTCTTCCCTTAGAAACTGCTCAACATAATTGAGGTTAACCAGGTGCGATTGGTGTGTCCTGAAAAAATTATATGGACTTAGCAGTTCGTCGTATTCCTTTATAGGCCGCGAAACAACTATCCGCTTTCCGTTTATGGTAAAAAACGATGTGTAACTTCCTTCGGAAGAGCAATGTACAATATCGTTAATATTCAACATGGTAATGCCTTCGAGGGTTGGCAAAGCAATTTTTTTTCTTTCGTGCTGGGTGTTGGTCAACAGCGCCTGAAACCTTTCTTCGAAAGCTGAAAAAAAAGTGGGTTGCCGCCTAACCCTTTCAATAGCCTGCAATACCTGATCGGCATCAATGGGTTTAAGCAAATAATCAAGGGCGTTATACCTGAAAGCTGTGATGGCGTAATTGTCGTGAGCCGTTAAAAATATCACCCTGAATTCGCAGTAGTTGGTACGGTTAAGGACTTCGAAGCCCAGCCCATCGGTGAGATTAATATCCAGGAATAAAAGGTCAGGCCTCAACTTCTGAATCAACTCAACCGAAGTAATAACATTGTCTGATTCCGCAACAATTTCGATATCCTGAGCGTTGTTGCGCAAAATATTCTTTAGTGAATCGCTGCAACTTTTTTCATCCTCAATAATTATGGCCCTTATCATAGTTAGTCCTTCCTTTCGTTAAATGGGATGGTGAGCACTACACGGGTTCCGGAAGCCAATCCATCCTCTGATTTCAAATCCTGATAGCTAACCGAAGCATTGCAGCCATACTCGTTGTTCAGGAGTTCAATTCTGTCCTTTACAATTATGGTTCCAACCGAATTATGGTGTTTCTCGGCAGGTTGGTTCAAATCCTTCGGTTTGTTGCGGCCTACCCCGTTATCGCGGATGCTTATCTGAATCAGGTTTCCAACCTGTACGTATTCAATATCAATTTTGCCGGCAATATCCCTGTTGGCAAAACCATGTATAATGGCATTTTCGACAAAAGGCTGCACAAGCATAGGAGGAACAAGCACAAATTCAGGATCTTCGACCCTGTTTTCTATGGAGTATTCGAATCTGTTGCTAAACCTTTGTTTTTCCAGATCTAAATAGAGTTGTATGGATACGATTTCTTCATCAAGCGGGATAAACTGCCGGAGCGAATTTTCGAGTATTGAACGCATAAGTTTGGCAAATGACGAAAGGAATTTCTGGGCCTTAAGCTGCTCGTTCGAGCCAATATATTCCTGGACCGATGCCAACGAATTAAATATAAAATGAGGGTTCATCTGCGAAAGCAGCATCCGTTGTTCGAGTTCGGTTTTTTGCCGTGCAATAAGTTGTTGTGCATTGTATTGCTTGAGCCTGTAACGCTTAAACCAAAGGAAAAGCATCAACGATATTAAAATGATGGTAAGTATGGTAAAAAGCAGGATCAGCTTTTGCTGGAAAAGGGCATTCTCCTTTTGGGTCATTTCCAGGTCGCTGATGCGCCTGAGGTTTTTTAAATTGAGGATTTCCTTTTCCTTTTTCTCGGTTTCGTACTTTGCATTTAATTCGCTGATTGTTTTTTGGCTGCTCTCTGTATAAAGCGAATCGTTTAGCTTTTTGTACTCTTTAAAAAACTTCAGCGCAAGTTCAGGCATCCCGACTTTCTCGTAGTATTTCGACAATATATTTGATACTTCCATGCTCAATTCAACTGAATGCAAAGCAGTTGCGAGTTTCTGGGCTTCAAAAATATAGGGTTTGGCCTGCTTTGGTTTGTTCAAAAGGAGGTAAACATTGGCAACATTGCGGTTACGGAGGGCAGTTTCATAATCGTTTTTTTGTTTTTTACTTACCTCCAGGGCATTCAGCATAAATTCAAGCGCTTTTGGGAGGTTGCCCTGCGCTTCGTACACACCTCCAAGATTGGAATAAACTTTTCCGATATTGCTTTCGAGGCCAAGTTTTTTATAGATCCCAAGTGCTTTTTTGTCGTAATAAATTGCCGAATCATACTGCCCGGTCATTTTAAAACATACGCCCAGGTTGAGCGCTGAAAAGCCAGCGATTTTATTTTCACTTTTCATCATTTTAAAGGACCGGCTCAAATAACGGTTTGCATCACTGAATTTTTTCAGCTTGATAAAAAATGACCCGACATTGTTCAGTGAGGTTGCAAGACTTAAAGTGTCGCCAAGCTGTTCCTTTATTTTTATTGCTTCAATCTGCCATTCAATGGCTTTTTCGTAATCGCCCGTTTTATAAAATGCGATGCTGATATTGTTACAACCGCTGGCAATTCTTGCCTTATCGCCAAGCTGTTTGGCATTTGCCAAAGCCAATTTGTAGTAAAGCAATGATGAATCAGAAATATTGAGATCGAAATAAACAGTGCCTAATTCGCTATAAAGCAAACTGTTAAACAAATTGTCGTTAATCCCTTTGTTCAATTTTTCAGCTTGTTTATAAAAACTTTTTGCTTTTGTTTTATCGCCTTTTGCATACGAAATGTAACCAAGCCCATAACGGATAAATGCCAATCGCTTGTTATCGCCTGACAGTAAGGGTTCAGCTTTTGCAAAGTAAAAAACGGCAGAATCAAAGTTATTGGAATAGAGGAAACAATTAGCTTTCAGGTAGATAAATCTCGGGAAAAGTGAAACATCCCGCAAAATTGATTTATTTAAAATTTTTTGGCAACTGTCAGTGTTTTGGATTACACGGGTTTCAAGTTTATTGAGGACTATGGGGCTAAGCTCTGTTTTTTGAGCCTGAACAAGCAGGATCAATGCAACAAAAACCAAAATATAACCAGCTTTCCTCATAATCAAGAAATGTTTTTGGGTTTTTCAGTGATATTGATGCAAATATAGTGTTTAAAACGCAAAAAAAAAGCCATGAAAGAATCTCCTCTTCAGTACTAACAATATTTAGGAAGTGAAACTTTCGTTTTGGGAATTCTTGCTGGGTTATCCAAGGGTTACAATCTGCAGCAATTTGATCCACAGCTAAAATACCGGATTTTTTGCCGGTACAGCCATTTATACTGATTTTCCGACCGTTTATATATTACCCTAAAATCAGGCAATTGGTATTTATAAATTTGTACATGTTTTACGTGATTATCCCAAAGCAATTAAAGTTTTTCGCCAAATTCAAGAAACCTCCCATAAAACCTCTAACACTAAATCAATTTCTGCCGATGAAAAAGATAGCATTAACCACAGCCCTGTTTCTAATGGTTGCAGGAAACATTTTTGCAGCCAATTTGAACATTTCCAATGTTTCGCTAATAGGCCAAAATCCTGTAGATCATTATATTTCGATAAAATTCGATGTAAGTTGGGACGATTCGTGGCGATTGGATTATGGCCCATCAAACTGGGATGCAGCCTGGATTTTTGTCAAATACAAAGCCATCACCCCGAACTGGCAACATGTTTTGCTGAGTCCTGACCCTGCATTCATGGTGGTGCCCGCCGGATGTGCAGTTACAGTTCCACCTGATGGCACAGGTGCTTTTATTTACCGTTCGGCAAGCGGGTCGGGAAATAATAGTTTTACCAATATACAAATACGTTGGTACTATAATGCAAATGGATTGCCCGATGATGCTGATATTGACATTAAGGTGCTTGGGATAGAAATGGTGTATATCCCACAAGGTTCGTTCTATGCTGGTGATAATGGTACTTCCGCATCTTGTTTCAAAGAAGGAAGTGCAGATCCGGATCCCTGGCATATTACTTCCGAAGCAGCCATAAATTGCTCCGATGCTACCACTAATGGGTTTTATTACACCAGTAGCGGTATGCAAAATGAGCAAGCCACTGGCAGTACTTTTACCATACCAGCATCTTTCCCCAAAGGATACAATGCCTATTACATTATGAAATACGAAATGAGCCAGGAGCAATACCGCGATTTCCTGAACCTGCTCACACGTCAACAGCAGCAATCAAGGGTTGCCGTTGATATTTCGGGCACGAGTGTTACCAATGTTTATGTCTTACGCAATTCGCCTACTTATGGACCACGTAACTCAATACGGTGCAATGCGACAATTCCAGCTACAGGTCCAATTACATTTTATTGTGAAGGCTGGACAGATGGCAATTTTGATTCAAGCAACGATAACCAAAACGTCCCTATTGATTGGATTGGCTATCCTGATTTAGCAGCTTATTCTGATTGGGCAGGCTTGCGGCCTATGACCGAACTCGAGTATGAAAAAGCATGTAGGGGAACCCGTCCGGCATTAAGTGGGGAATTTGCATGGGGAAACACATCTTTAAGGAACAATGGCCCTTATGATTTTCTGAACGAAGGCACAGCCACTGAAAGCATTTCGCTTGCATCATTTGGGATAGGGATTGGAAATGCCGCTTATTCACTAGCGAACAAACCTGGCCGTTGCGGTATTTTTGCTTACTCCTCACCCAACCATACACGGCAGGAAACGGGTGCAACCTACTATGGCGTAATGGAAATGAGTGGGAACTTGAGTGAAATAGCGGTTTGTTGTGGCACGATGCCAGGATACACTTATACTGGTTTAAATGGTAATGGAAGCTTGACAGCAGCTGGGGATGCTGATGCCGATTATTGGCCTGGGATCAACGGTAACTTTTTTGGAGCAAATGCGGTATATGGTGGGACTGTAGGTGTAACAGCTAAAAGTGCAATGGGTTTCAGGGGAGGGTCGTACGCAACTCCTGCTTCTGTCCTCAGTATTTCAGACAGGTCAAATGCAAATATAATGATTGTTACACTTTACAGGAGTGCTCCTAATGGAATACGCGCCTGTCGTACCGCCCAATAGTAAAAACTCCGAACTATGAAAAAGCATTTTGTGGTTTTAGCATTATGTGTTTGGGTGCTTTTTTCGGGATTTGCTTCCGCCCAACCAAACTATTGTACTCCAACTATGTCGGTTGGCTGCGGCGATGATTATATTTCCACTTTTGTTTTTGGAAACCTCTCAAACCTGACGTCCAATTGCAACGGGAATGTGAATGGCTATATCCAATATCAACCTTCCAATTATTCAACCATCGTTATTCAAGGTCAAACAATTGGCTATGCGGTAACAAGCGGTGGAAACTATCCTGAATATATCGGGATATGGATTGATTATAATAACGATGGCGACTTTGCAGATATTGATGAATTTATTGCGAGTTCTGCCTCGCGGGAATTTTCGTTGACTGGAAATACTATTGTTCCTGATAAAGAAGGGGTTACAGGGACAAGGCGTTTGAGGGTG
>CAJAXK010000249.1 GCA_903946925.1 uncultured Bacteroidales bacterium
ACCGAGATCTACACGGCTCTGAACACTCTTTCCCTACACGACGCTCTTCCGATCTAAAACTTCAACGCCATCTTTCCAGCCACATAAATATTACCTGAATTATCGGTAGCCATACCATGAATTTCTGCAAGTGAAGTTTTTATTTGCCCGGTTTCGGAATAAGCAGTCATTGAAGTATCGCCAGAGCGGATATTTTCCAGCTCAAACTTATAGGGGTTGTTGTTCCCGGGTTTATTAAAAAAGAAGTCTTTTACCATAAATGCGACCAAAGCAAGCAGTAAAAGCAAAGCTGAGATGATGATTATCTTTTGTTTCATACGGTTGGTCCAATTAATTTAGAATGCTCTATTCTATTGGCAATCAGGGTTTCAATCCCGATAGCTTATGATCAAATTTTCTTATTTCGACCTTACATCAATACAAACCATTGTTTTGGAATCCCGCATCAGCAAATACCCACCTGTGATTGCAATCGGCCCCCAGGAATCTTGCCCATCAATGATTTTTGCTTTGTCCAACACTGTGAATTTAGTGGTCGAATAGCTGGCAATGGTCATTTCGCCATCATCGTTCAGGATAAAGAATTTATTGTCAGCTAAGATGTAAGGGCCTAATCCATACCTCGTGGTTTTTCCGCTGCTCATCACAACTTTGTGGGTATTGTTGCTTTTATAACATGCAAACTGTCCGCGGAATTCGCCTGCATCCTTTGTTAAAATGCCAAAAATGTTGCCCTTGTAAAAAATGGGTGTTTGTTGTTCCGAAGCCAAGCCTGCCTGTGGTTTGTATTGCTCCACCAATTCGGCAGAAAACGTCCCATTGCTTTGTTTTACCTGCACTAAAGCTGCCCCTGCACCGTATCCTGCGGTCATATAAATAAGCCCATCATCAAGTATTAATGGCGAAGGCGCAATTACCGCAGGCGAAAAAGCGGGTGTTTCCCAAAGTATTTTTCCTTTATCGGAACCCTCGGCCGACACGCCGCACAACCCACCAATGGCGCAATACACATACATTTTCTTGCCTTTGTAAACCATTGGCATGATGGAGGAATGCGACATTTTCCAGTTTTTCGGATTTGGGGTTTCCCAAGCTATTTTCCCTGTTTTGCAATCAATTGCAATTAAAAGGGATTTGCCCCCAGTTGCAATAATTGCTGTATCGTTATCAACCAACGGGCATTGACCAGTGTACCAAAAAGGAACTTCTGTATTATATTCGGCAACAATGTCAAGACCCCAAAGTAAATCACCGTTTGTGCGGTTTACACACATAACCTGACAACGTGGGCCGATGGTAACAACATAGTTTTCGTTCACTGCCGGAATAGTGCGCGACAAGCCATGGTTCCGTTTCAACCTCACATGGTAGCCACGCCGCCAAAGTTCCTCGCCACTCGCAAGGGAAAAACAGCGGAGCTGATCCTGTTTTGTTGGTTCGTCGTAATCGAGGATATAAACGCGGCCATCGTAAACAGCCGGTGCTGCATGGCCTTCGCCCAAAGGGATTTTCCAAAGGATTTTTGGCCCTTCTTTGCCAAACTTATCAATTAACCTGATGTTTTCCTTGCTCACATTATCGAAATCCCCGCCCCGGAACCTCGGCCAACGTGTACCGGGAATGTCTTCGCAGGATTTAAAAAAAGTAAAAGTTTCGCCAATATTAACTTTTTGTGCTGCCACAGCACCCGTTTTGCGCTCGTCCATGCCTGGAACGGAAGCTTTGAAATTGCTTACAGGGTTGTAAATTAGCCACCATGCCAAAACCCCAATACCCACTATGATAAAAGTGGGAAGCAGATACCTGAAGAGATAGGTTTTAAGCATGAAATCGGTTATTGTTTAAAGCAACACAAAAGTAAAGGTTTTGGGAGAAATGGGGAAAGTATATTTTAGGGGCGTTCCCTAAGCAAAAAGTTGAAAATCGGATTTGTAAAACTTTCAGGCAACAATTAATAATCTACAGTTACAAATATCAGTTGCAATCATAAAAAAGAGATAAGTGCAAACCAGAGCAATTATGGTTGATAAATGATAAATAACCAAGTATAGCCTGAATAATTCAACGTTTGATGGTAAATGAGCACGGATGACACAAATCCAACGGATTTGCACGGATTTTTGTCTTTATCAGTGTTAATCTTAAAAATCAGTGTTATCAGTGTTCTATAAAGTTTGTGAATAAATCAGGCTAATACGAAATAATGGGATTTAACGTTTTTGTGCCAACATATAATCAATTAGTCATGACTATTTGGGTAAAGCTTATCGTCGCACTTATTGCCCTTCATTTGGTTGTTGGGTTTGGCTGGCTTGTTTATAAATTATCGCCACGGCGGAAGCCTAAATCAAAGTAGGTTGCTTTGGAATCAAAATCAGAGGTTGCACGTGGTTTATCTCAG
The DNA here is from genome assembly GCA_903946925.1 of uncultured Bacteroidales bacterium. Classification (GTDB taxonomy): domain Bacteria; phylum Bacteroidota; class Bacteroidia; order Bacteroidales; family UBA4417; genus UBA4417. The sequence goes on from CAJAXK010000249.1 coordinate 2,402, forward strand.
TTGATACGCATCCATTGCAGCACGTCTTCTTTTCAGATGCGCCAATAAAAATTAACTTCAAAATATAGCCTTCATTGCCCCTCATCCTATCACACTTTTATACCAACATGCGTTACAAACGCGTGCCAACAGGGGTGTAAAATTTATGAATAAAGGGGTTTCATTTTCACATCCTAAAATTTCACATCCTCAAATTTATTCAAACCACCGCTTCGAAGGTTGGTAAAAACCACTTGAAGAGTTTCATTTTTACATCCTCACATTTCCAAATTTTCACATTCCCTTAAAACCACCGCTTCGAAGGTTGGTAAAAACCACTTGAAAAGTTTCATATTCACATCCTCACATCCTCACATTTTCACATCCTCAAATTACCACATTAACGCATTAACATAAACTCCCAAACGCAAGCATTCACCACTTTCAGCACATCGCCCATTTTTATCAGATCGGCATTGGCCGGGATATCGCGAGGGGTGTGGTAATCGTTGTGCAAGCCGGTGTTGTAGGTCATAATCGGGATGTTTTTGGCGGTAAACGAGGCATAATCGCTTCCCGAATGGCCGGTTACATCCCACAAATCGAGTTCAAAAGGGCGGTTGAGCGTGGCATTGCTTTTTCGGGCTATTTCCCTGATGTTTTCGTCGGTAGTGCGAGTGCCAATGCTTAGCTGGCGTTGGGCGGTATCTTCCATCACACTGCGCGAAATCATATCCATGTTTATATACAGCTTCACTTTTTCGGGTGCGGCAAGCGAACTTGTAAAATATTCGCTCCCGATAAGTCCTTTTTCCTCAGCCGTCCAGGAAGCAAATACAATATTGTAAGGAGGAATTGTGCTGCTTTTGGCCCACATTTTGGCCAATGCAAGTAACCCGGCAACACCGGAAGCATTGTCGTCGGAGCCATAATAAATATCCGCGCCTCGTTTGCCCAAATGATCGTAATGGGCACCTAAAATCACGGTTTGGGTTGTATAGTATCCCGGCAGTACCCCTAGAATATTTGAAACGTGAAGCGTATCAACAACAACCTGGAGGTTAATCGAAATCAGGACTTTTGACCCTATTGGTTTTTGGCTATCCAATTGCGCGAGCTCTTGCTCCAGCTTATGAAAATCAACTCCTAATGCCTCGGAAAAAAGCTTGCTGCCTGCCATGGTAAGCTTAATGCATGGTATAGCATGAGTTGGCAAGGCATTGGGCATGAAATACTCTGCATCCTGATAAGTGTCTTCCTCATGAAAATTTGTTTGCGTTGTATTACCTGATAAGGATTTCAAATAATTTCCATCTATGACCAAAATTGCGGCAGCACCTTGTTTTTGGGCTTCCAAGCATTTCTGACCGAGGTCGAAAGCATCATTTTCGGCAATAGGTTTGAATTTTTCCCAGGCTAGGCCCGAAGTAGCATTTTGCCCCGGATAGCCATCCAACACAACTACCAATTTCCCTTTTGCATCAATGTTGTTGTAGTCGTTATATCCCAGTTCAGGCAAATTAATACCATATCCGGCAATCACAGGTACGGATTCCAACAGTTCGTTTTTGAATGTATTTATTACAGTAAAATCCTTGTCCTGTTTTACTTGTAGTGGCTCAGTGCTCCTTTTGCTTCCGCTTTTTACAATAAACGAACAGTTGGCGGTAGAATATTTGAGCAAATCGAAGGTTTGAAAATAATCTGACAATTTCACATCCTGTCCTTTGCTATTAAATGGTTTCAACCCGAAGCCTTGCATTGTTGTGGCTATATAATCGGCAGCAATATAGCTTCCCTGTGTGCCGGTTTCGCGCCCTTCCAATTCCGCTGAGGCCAAAAATTGTAAAATGGGGGAGTAATTTTCGATTCCGGGATTTTTAGGAGCCAGCACACCCGATTGTGCAAGGGTTATACCTGAAAACGCAAGCAAGCAAAAAATCAAAATGCAAAATGCAAGCTTTTGCGGCGTAAACGCCTTGGAAAAAAGCAGCCTCAACCCAAAATCCATCCTTTCAAATGGGTTTGGTTTATTGAATAATTGAAACTTAAAACACTTTTTCATATTAACTTTTGACCTTTGAGTCCACTCCGAAAACCTAAAAATGAAGAAACGCCACTAAGGCACTATGACACAAAGGTTCACTAAGTATTGTTAATCAGCACTATAAACTTTGTGAACTTAGCGA
>CAJAXK010000250.1 GCA_903946925.1 uncultured Bacteroidales bacterium
CGAAAATAATATCAATATCAATAATGCAATATGGGTTTGGGCCTTTTTCAATTGTGCGGTATTACTGTTTTTATTGAATAAGCAAAGATAATAGTAAGCTTGTAATGATTGATAATTATTTATTCCCAATTAGAAAGCAACTAAGGGTTCAGGCTATTTCTGAAACTTTCTCAAGTGGGAGCACATGCATTCAAAACAAGGTTCCACTACTTGTGAGGATTACTTAAGTTACCTTTCACGGGTAATTTAGCAAAAACTGAACAACAAAACTATCTTCCCTAATCAAGTATTTGAATGTATTATTGCACGCAAAAATAAAAAAAAATCGCTTGTAATTTATTAATTTACAAGCGATTAGTAATTGTATCAGTGACCCCGATAGGATTCGAACCTATGACCCGCAGCTTAGAAGGCTGCTGCTCTATCCACTGAGCTACGAGGCCAAAATCGCTGCAAAGATATAAAAACATCTTTCATTCAACCTCAAATATTGAGGCATTCCCTGACGAACTGTTGCTTTGCTTTTATAATAAATTAACATACAGACTGATAGAATTAACCGATAGGCTTATATTGTCTCGCGCCCAGCATTTATTTGGTTGTCTTTTTCCAAATTTGATATTTATGTAACCCGTATTTATGGCATTTATGGAGGCTTTTGCTAAATTCTGATTTTTATCAAATGTGGTGTAAAAACAAAAGAGGCCACCATTTGGCAGCCTCTTTTGTATTAGTCAGAAAAAAGCAGAATTACTTTTTCTTTCCGGCTTTTTTGCCATCATCCTTTTTATCAGCTTTTTTTGCAGCTTTCTTTTCTTTTTTAGGAGCGGCGTTGTCTTTAATAGCAGCTTGTGCAGCAGCCAAACGAGCGATTGGGACGCGGAAAGGTGAACAGCTAACGTAGTTCATGCCTACCGAATGGCAGAATTCAACCGAAGATGGTTCGCCACCGTGTTCGCCACAAATCCCTACTTTAAGGTTTGGACGTGTTGAACGGCCTCTTTCGGTTGCCATTTTAACAAGTTGGCCAACACCCTCTTGGTCAAGAATCTGGAAAGGATCGTGTTTCAAGATGCCTTTTTTAAGGTAAACTGGAAGGAACTTACCTGCATCGTCGCGCGAATAACCGAATGTCATTTGGGTAAGGTCGTTTGTGCCAAAGGAGAAAAATTCTGCCGATTCAGCAATTTTATCAGCAACCAAAGCAGCACGTGGCACTTCGATCATGGTTCCAACCATATAATCCATTCGGTCTTTGCGTTCGGCAAAAACAGCTTCTACGGTATCGCGTACGATTTTTTCCTGCATCTGCATTTCCGTCAATGTACCTGTAAGTGGTATCATAATTTCAGGATATGTTTTAATGCCTTTCTTCTTCAGGTTCATTGCAGCCTCAATAATAGCGCGGGCCTGCATTTCCGAAATTTCAGGATAAGTATTCCCCAAGCGACAGCCACGGTGGCCAAGCATTGGGTTAAATTCGTGCAACGATTCTACTTTTTCCTTCACGGCCTTAACCGAAATGCCCATTTCTTTGGCCATTTCTTTTTGGTTTTCGTCTTCGTGAGGAACAAATTCGTGCAAAGGTGGATCGAGTAAACGAACAGTTACAGGAAGGCCTTCCATTGCTTCAAAAATACCTTCAAAATCGGCACGTTGCATGGGCAAAAGTTTTGCAAGTGCGGCACGGCGGCCTGCTTCGTCATCAGCAAGTATCATTTCGCGCATGGCTTTGATTTTCACTCCTTCGAAGAACATGTGCTCGGTGCGGCAAAGGCCTATGCCTTTTGCCCCAAAATTACGGGCAACCTGTGCATCGCGTGGTGTATCGGCATTGGTGCGAACAAGCATACGCGAGTGTTTATCGGCCATTTCCATCAGTTTTCCAAAATCACCACTGAGGGCAGCTTCGGTAGTGGTAATTTTGCCTTCGTAAACTTCGCCAGTGGAACCGTTTAATGAAAGCCAGTCGCCTTCTTTTAAACTAACGCCACCAACTTCGATGGTGCGGGTTTTATAATCTATTTTGAGGCTACCAGCACCCGAAACGCAACATTTGCCCATTCCGCGGGCAACAACGGCCGCATGTGAAGTCATACCGCCACGGGCAGTAAGGATACCTTCGGCAACAACCATACCTTTGAGATCTTCAGGTGAGGTTTCAACGCGAACAAGAACAATTTTATGCCCTTTTTTTGCCCAAGCTTCTGCATCGTCGGCAAAGAAAACAATTTGTCCTGTTGCTGCACCTGGCGAAGCTGGCAAGCCTTGTGCAAGCACTTTGGCTTTTTTCATAGCTGCTTTTTCGAAAACAGGGTGAAGCAATTCATCCAATTTGCTTGGCTCAACACGTAAAATGGCTTTCTTTTCGTCGAGGAGTTTTTCCTCAAACATGTCAACGGCCATTTTTACCATTGCTGCGCCAGTGCGTTTTCCGCTGCGGGTTTGTAACATCCAAAGTTTACCATCCTGTATGGTGAACTCAATGTCCTGCATATCTTTGTAATGTTTTTCAAGTTTGGTTTCAATAACCATTAATTCCTTGAAAATTTTTGGCATGGTTTCTTCCAACGAAGGGAAGTTGTTCTTGCGGTCTTTTTCGGAAACGCCAGCCAATTTGGCCCAACGTTTTGACCCTTCGATTGTGATCTGCTGTGGCGTACGGATACCGGCAACCACATCTTCGCCTTGAGCGTTGATCAAATATTCGCCGTTGAAAAGGTCTTCGCCTGTGCTTGCATCACGGGTAAAGGCAACACCGGTTGCAGAGTTTTCGCCCATATTGCCGAAAACCATAGCCTGGATATTTACCGCTGTTCCCCATTCTTCGGGTATGTTGTTAAGTTCGCGGTAATAAATGGCTCTTTCGTTCATCCAACTATCAAAAACCGAACAAATCGCTCCCCAAAGCTGCTCCCATGGATCGCTTGGGAAATCTTTTCCGGTAACTTTTTTAACCGCTTTTTTGAAACGGGCAACCATTTCTTTTAAATCGTCGGGCGAAAACTGGTTATCAAGTTTTACGCCTTTTTCAGCTTTCAGTTCATCAATAATTTCTTCAAATGGGTCATGGTCTTCTTTCGAAGCTGGTTTCATGCCTAAAACCACATCGCCATACATTTGAACAAACCGACGGTACGAATCCCAAACAAAACGTTCGTTGCCTGTCTTTTTTACGAGGCCTTTTACAGCTTCGTCGTTCAACCCCAAGTTTAGGATGGTATCCATCATACCTGGCATGGAAGCGCGGGAGCCGGAACGAACCGAAACCAAACATGGGTTATCGCTATCAGTGAATTTCGAACCCATGTGTTTTTCGATGTAGGCGATACCGTCTTGAACTTCGCCTTTAATCATTTCCAAAACCTTTTCGCGGCCTTCTTTGTTGTAAACCGTACACATTTCGGTTGTGATGGTAAATCCGGGAGGTACCGGTACCCCAATAAGGTTCATTTCGGCCAAGTTAGCACCTTTGCCACCAAGCAGGTTTTTCATCGAAGCATCCCCTTCGGCTTTTTTATTGCCAAATGTGTAAACGCTTTTTAATTTTGATTTAGACATAACTTATTGCTGTTTTAGTAATTATGTGATAATTAGTAAGTTTTTGCTGCACTTCAATTTGAGGGTGCAAAAGTACAAAACTTTGCTAACTATTTATTTAGGCAAAATGCTAAAGTTTTCACCTTTATTGATTTGTTTTGTTAATAAAAGCTAATTGGGTGGAATTTTGCATTTGAATTTTTAGCGTTTGCTCATGAAATAGTCATGAGCAAAAAATTAGCTCACCAACAGGAATGATTATTCTCATGGCGCATTCCCTCTGACCCGTAAAAAATTAAAAAATAAACAGATGAAATAGCCATGATTGGAATAAACCACCAACCGAAGATGATATTCTATTCAATCTGGCGTATTCCATGCGACCCCTAAAAAACAAATAATAACGCATGAAATAGAAGAAGAGACGCCCAATAGGCTATTTGTAACAGAAAATGTTTTGTGGGGTTTCTGGCTCCCGACTTTCGGACAGATAGTAACTTGGTTATTTTAAGCAGAACCACCAATATTTCAATAAAATTGAGTTTATTGCAGATAAAATGCTGCTTTCCATACTTATTAACACCTATTAGTTAATAAAATACAATAAATATATCGGAGGAATGTTATATGTAAACAAAATCTCGATACTTTTGTGAACCAAATAGCAAACCGTAAACATTACCTGACTTATATGAAGAAAATAGCAGCTTTTCTCGCAACCATTGTAATTCTTTCTATACTGCTAACAGCTTGCGGCTCATCGGAGCAATGCGCTGCATACGGAGAATACAAAAAATACCGGGTTGAAAGCAGATAACGCAATAGGATTCTGAAGTTTTACTAATGCAGATTCACTACTGCCAAACTTTATGGTTGGTTATATTGGATTAATTATTCAGAATATGCGGTTACGTTGGGTTATAATTTCCTTTTTTTTGTTAGTTTTCATGCCTGTTTCGGTTTTGGCGCAAGATGCGGCCGAAGCTGACACGGTTGACATGGGTATTTTACTGCGAAGGGAAAAGGCGTGGAACATTATGTTGCACACCTTGGGTTACGGTTTTGGTTACAGGTCTGGGGTAAATCAGACGTACTATAAGAACCGGATGTTTGAGTTCGATTTGTTTGAAATGCGTGCCCCTAACCAAGCCCGGCGATACAATGCCAATTATCAAAATCCAAGGAGCTATGTTTATGGGAAACTCAACAGCTTATATATTATTCGTGCAGGTATTGGCAAGCAACTTCTGCTGAACAGGAAACCCTATTGGGGCGGCGTTGAGGTACGGGCTTTTTATTATGGCGGGTTTGATTTAGGTATTGCCAAGCCAAGTTATTTATATATTGATTATTACGTTATAGTAAACAACCAGATAATGGTGCAAAACAGACCTTTGGAACGCTACGATCCTGAAAAGCATTTTCCCGATATAGGTACCAATCCGAATTGCCTTTGTGATATTTTTGGACGAGGCCCCTTGTTGAGTGGTTTTAGCAAAATAAGGCCTTATCCTGGATTTTATGCAAAAGGAGGCTTTAATTTTGAATTCAGCGAACAGAATGACAGGATTAAAGCCTTGGAAATTGGCGCATCGGTTGATGTTTTCCCAATGCCTGTACCTGTAATGGCTTTTCAGGAAAAGGACTACTTTTTTATTACCGGTTACTTAAGCTTCCATTTTGGGAAACGATATAATTGATTTATTGAGCCATTTTGTGAATAATCTCAAATAGTAACTATTCAGGATTTATTTTTAGATGTTAGGATTTGGGGTTTGGGTGCTAGGAATCATAATATTATGAGATATTTTGGATTAGAATCCAAGCATTATTGAGCACACTCCGGAGAGTCTTTTTTTGCCACTAAACCACTAAATCTCTAAGTTTACTCACAGTTGCTTATTCATTAAGTGTTTGTTTCGGCAGGCTCATCACATTGCGTGATACCGCTTCGCTTAGTTCACAAATTTTATAGTGCTGATTAACAACACTCTGTGTGCCTCTGTGTCCTCTGTGCCTCCGTGGTTCTTTCTTTTTTAAGGTTATCAGATCGGACTCGTCTTTTCGATTTCCAACAAATTTTCCTAAAAACTATTCAATCCCTTTTATCTCCATTTTCCTGAGTTTTGGGGCAAAACCAGCGGTTGCAAGCACAATCAATACCGTCATCCCACCACCAAAAACTACCGAAGGAATCAATCCCATTACCCTTGCCGCAAGTCCTGATTCAAATGAACCTAATTCGTTGGATGAGCCAATAAACAGGCTATTAACCGATGCAACCCTGCCCCTCATTTCGTCGGGGGTATACATTTGCAGTATGGTGCCACGTATAATAACACTCACATTATCGAACATCCCGCTCAAAGCAAGCAAAACTAATGATAACCAAAAATTTCCGGAAAGGGCAAAAAAGATAATACATGCCCCGAATCCCCCAACAGCCCACAGCAGTTTTACCCCCGATTTCTTTACTGGCGGATAATATGCCAATATCATTGCCATAAATACAGCTCCTAAAGCTGGGGCTGCCCTCAGAAAGCCCAAGCCTTGCGGGCCGGTATGAAGCACTTCGGAAGCAAAAACTGGAAGTAACGCCACCGCCCCGCCAAACAAAACACCAAACATATCCAAAGCTAATGCCCCAAGCAGGATTTGGTTCTGGAACACAAATTTAATACCTGTTGTTAGGCTAGTGAATATTCCTTCATTTTTGATTCGTAAAGGCAGTGGGACCGATTTGGAAGAATAAAAGAAAATTAGGCTCAGGGCCGAAAAGAAAACAACACATACAAAAGCGGCATGTATCCCGGCAAATCCGTATATCAGTCCACCAGCCGCCGGGCCCGAAACTGCAGCAATATGCCAAACCGTGCTATTCCAGGTTGATGAATTTGCGTATAGGTTCCGGGGTACAATCTGAGCCATATATGCCGATTGTGCGGGATAAAAAAACGCCCGCGATAATCCAGTTACTGCAATCGTAATATATAAAGGTAATACGCCAGCCGATTGGAACCAACTATCCATTGAATAGCTCATATACAACAAAACTATCGCACTTAATACATAAACGGTTGATGTAACAGCAATTATAACTTTTCGGTTGAATAAATCAGCCACATGTCCGGCAAATAATGCAACAATCAGAAATGGGATTGCTTCCGAAAGCCCTATCAACCCTAACGAAAAGGGATCGTGAGTAAGGTCGTAAACTTGCCAGCCAACAATCACACTTTGCATTTGTATGGCAAAAGTGAGGAAAAAGCGACCGGTGATAAACCGCCTGAAACTGCCAATATGCCACACGGCATACGCATCGTTATTAAAAAACAAGGAATTTAGTTTGCTCAAAGCTAAAAGGGTTGGTTCACATGATTGTTAAATGTTTTGGTAATAGCAGATGGTTTAAAACGCATAACACCTTACATTGTTGAATTTTCCCTCGGTAATTACTTTTTTAACAATGGAATCTTTGTAAGCCACGAATGAAAAAGTGCCTGAAACCAGCCAGTTGGTTGTATCGTATTTTGTAATAACAACCTGTCCTTCAGGGTGTTTTGTAGTATTTGAAAAATACCACCCATCAGGATAAGTAATGATGTCGCCCCGGCCGTCTAAATAATTATCTGTAAATAAGTAAGTGCCAACTCTATTTGCTTTTAAGTTGATACTTAAATTGCTATTATCCGTTTTTGATAAAAAGGCGGTGATAAAAATATTCTCACGATCCTTACTTATATGGCTCGAAATGCTTTGAGCCGTAATTTGTTTGCCATCAGCTTTAAAGGATAATTCATCCACGGCTTCGTAATCCTTCATGCAACTGTATGTAAATGGCAGAAGGGCAATATAAAGGATAAAAGGAATCTTGAGTTTCATGATATTTTGTTTTGGCTTTGGATTTATTGCAGGTTTTGTGTTTACTTAATTTATTCCCAAAGGAAGCAATATATTTTTCCAACCTTTCTATGCTACATATAATCAGTGTTTTATATAGTGGATTTTGTTGAACTTCCCTTCGGTGAACACTTTTTTGATTACCGAATCGTGGTAAGCAACAAAAGTGTAAGTGCCTGAAATAATTTGGTTTATGGTGTCGAATTCAGTAACCACAATTTCGCCTTCCGGGTTTTTGGTTTCGTAGGATAGAAACATACCATAAGGAGCCGCTGTAAATGAACTTTGAGCCTTTGTATAGTCTTCGGTAAAGGGATAAATACCTGTGCCATTCATGTCGAAACTGATAAACAACAGTTCCTTATCAGTAACACCAATGGGCTTGAATGCACTTATCATTGCCCGTTTCATGGTCTGGTTATAGTCGCAATATACATTTTTTGCAGTCCATAATTCGCCATCAACCTTAACTGATAGGCTATTTATTTCTTCATAATCTTTCATGCAACCCGAAAGGGAAATAATTAGTATGGGGAGGATGTGTTTTAGTTTTATTTTGCTCATGTTGTTGGGTTCAAAATGCAAGGGACTGCTGCTTTATGTTGGTACAAAAGTATTTGTTTTAAAGCCGAAACCAAAAAATCATCCTTATAACTTGCTTACATCCCCAAAGGCATTACCATCCCAAATTGGAACTGCTTTTGAACTGTTTATTTGGAAGCAATAGTTCAAATCGTCGTGCAAACCTAATTCTGACAAACGTTTATAATGGCTTGCAAGTTGCACACTTTCAATCAGTTTATTTTTTGATGATTGCCAAAGTGAAAGCGAAGCTGTGGAGGCATCGCAAATCCGAAAAAATTGTCCTGATAATTCGAGCGATTCTATTAATGCACCCGCGCAAAGTGTGTCTTCGAGGCTAAAGGTGTTTTTCCAGCCCGAACATAGGATTACAATATTCAAATTCTTATTTATCAGCCACTTGCTTATTGCCTGAAGGTTAGAAAATGACCCAATTGCAATATTGCCACATTCTTTGGCCAATCCAATGGCTTGAGTTCCGTTTGTGGTTGAATAAGCAAGTTTCTTGCCTTTCAAATCGCTTTGCAAAAATACGCTGGGCGAGTTTCCGAAATCAACAAAATCAACTTTTTTCCCATCGCGTTCGGCAGCAGTGATGAAACCTTTGTTTTTGTATTCCAATAATTCATCCAAGCCCGAAACCGGAATTATAGATTCCACACCGCTATCAAAAGCGGCACAAAAGGCTGTGGTTGCGCGTAAAACGTCAATCACCACAACAGTGTAATCTGAAGATGTTGATTTGTAACGGAACAATGCTGGAGAAAGGCAAACCTCGATACTTTTCATAAATGTAAAAATAAAACAGTGCGTAGCGCAATCCAATTCCGCTTCGCACTGTAAGGATGAATCATTGGGTTTTTATCAGTTCTTCATACTTCATCTATCACACTTTTCACACTCCCGCTCAATTGTCAATTGTCAATTGTCAATTTTCACCTGCCTAACCTTTGTAGAAAGGCATTTTCACTACTTGTGCTTTTAATGCTTTATCGCGGATACTGATAAATATTTCGCTCCCTGATTTCATGTAGGCTTTTGGCACATAAGCCATTCCAATCCCTTTTTTTACCGATGGCCCCATGGTCCCGCTGGTAACAATCCCAATTTTATTCCCCTCGGCATCCACAACATCATATCCATGGCGGGGAACGCCCTTATCAATCATTTCAAAACCAACCAACTTTCGGGAAGTGCCTTCATTCTTTTGTTTCAGGAAAATATCCTTATTGATAAACTCTTTGTTGTCGGTAAATTTTGTGATCCAGCCTAATCCAGCTTCGATGGGTGAAGTTGTATCGTCAATATCATTGCCATACAGGCAGAAACCCATTTCGAGGCGTAAGGTGTCGCGGGCAGCTAATCCAATAGGTTTAATCCCAAATTCGGCACCGGCCTCCATTACGGCATGAAAAATTTTAACGGCATCTTCATTTGCCATATATATTTCGCAGCCTCCTGATCCTGTGTACCCTGTGGTGGCAAAAATCACATCTTTTACCCCGGCAAAATCAAGTTTCTTGAATGTGTAATACTCCATATCGGTAACAGTTGTACCGGTGAGCTTTTGCATGGCTTTTAATGCCAACGGCCCTTGGACAGCAAGTTGAGCTATTTCATCGGAAGCATTGTATAATTCGGCACCAATCTGGTTGTTGCTCACGAGCCATTCCCAATCTTTATCAACATTTGATGCGTTTACAACCAACAAATAGGTCTCGGCATCAACCCTATACACAAGCAAATCGTCAACAATACCACCATTGCCATTAGGGAAACATGAGTATTGCACCTTGCCATCGAAAAGGACCGAAGCATCGTTGGTAGTAACATGTTGTATAAAATCGAGTGCTTTTGGGCCTTTTACCCAAATTTCGCCCATGTGCGACACATCAAAAATACCAAGTTTAGTACGAACAGTTTCATGCTCATCGTTGATACCCGAAAATTGGATCGGCATATTGTATCCTGCAAAAGGGAGCATTTTTGCACCAAGTGCCTCGTGGAGGTGTGTAAAAGCAGTGTTTTTCATGTTTTGTGGTTATAATATTAGATTAGTAGATTCGGTAAGTGCTTATTGGATAAGCTTTTGGGTTATAAATTGATTTGTTTTTATTTGTGTTGTTCCATAAGGCAAAAGTAACAAATAGAATGCAGGTTGAGCAAAACACTTGCATTTAGTTTGAGGAAAAACAGCTTTGGTTTAACCAGTAGCCGCTTTGTAATTTATCGAACGCAACTAATTACCCTACTGAATTTTCAGGTTTTGAGAACTTATAAGTGCCTAAATTGCCTAAAATGCCTAAAGTTAATGCCACTAATGCATTTTATCCTTTAAATGCAGAAAAATGTCGCGTTCATAATTTACAATTCTATACTTTGAACGGGATAAATTTCCGTATTCAGATTTGATATTTTTACCACGGAGGCACTAAGTTCACTGAGGTACACGGAGTTTATTTTCAGTGCTTTACTGATTGTTCCCTGTGTTTGCATTGTCATTCTAATTGAAAAACAAATAAGGCTTTTTATCCCATTTACAGTATAACAAATGAGCAGGAAAGTTCATTTTGAACTTTTTCGGTTCAAAATGAGAATGCTGTATTTAGATATGTTACTTAACCTGGACAAGCCAGAACCAAAAGACTAAATATTATTTTGATGTGTTGAAGGGATTTTAGAGTTTTTATGTTGTTTTCTGAATGTGTTTCTGTTTTTTTTTTTCTTGTCCTTTTGCCTTGACGCAAAAGTACCAAAAAGTCAAGGCTTTATAGAAATTTTACACATCTGTACGCCTCGTTAAACACCCGCAAAACAAGGCTTGACAGTTTGGGTACAACGTCCTTGGAGCAGGTGAAGCTGTGTTTTGCTACGCACATGCC
>CAJAXK010000251.1 GCA_903946925.1 uncultured Bacteroidales bacterium
ATCCCGTTTGCCGGAAATGGTTTGTTTATTGATTAGATTGTTTTTAGCTATCCACTCTACACCAGAAAAGTCAACAAAATACCTTTTATGATTTAGGCTGTCAGGCTGTTAGGCTTTGGACTGTTAGGGCATTGAAATTCACATATTGCTTCGTTTTATTCCACAGTATCGCATAAAACGATGAACCCTAACACCCAAGCCCCGAATCCTAACCCCTAAAAAATTGAAATCACTAAATAGTTAAAGATCAAACTCATTTTTCCTACATCTTTTTCAAAAATACCAGTACCTTTATTCGCAAAAAATACCAATACCAATTTATCCCCGAAAATATGGATTTCCTCAAGTTTGCCCTACCGATTTTGCTGTTGTGTTCCATTTCTACTTTACCCTCCCTGCTTTTCGGACAGGAAAATTGCAAAGTGCTAAACCCATCCATTTCGGGTACTTACGAGGGGAAATGTAAAAATGGACTTGCAAATGGTAAAGGGATAGCTATTGGTTCCGATAAATATGAAGGTCAGTTTATCAAAGGGTTAGCTGATGGAAAAGGTATTTACACTTGGTCAACGGGCGAAAGTTATGTGGGTGAATGGAAAGCCGGCCAAAGGGATGGAACCGGAACCTACACCATGCATGTTGGTGGAACGGACAGCATACAATCGGGGCTTTGGGCAAATGATAAATACATGGGACCCAAACCGCAGGCACCCAATATTATTTATAAAATTGGGGTTGACCGTTATAACATCAAGAAGAAAAATTCGCCACAGAACAGGGTTTTGATAGATATTTTCCAAAACGGATCCCGAAATAGAGGGATAACAAACTTAAATATTACAGCAAACAGCGGTTTTGATGTTACTGTTGGCGAATCTGTTGGTTTTAATGAGGTTGTTTTTCCAGTTTTGGTGCGGATAAAATACACAACGCTAAATAAAACCAGGGCTGCAACCAACAATGTTTCATTTGAATTTGAACTATTTGAGCCTGGCGATTGGACTATTGAATTATATAATTAGAGTGTGTTTTTAATCATGCTTCAATGCGGAATTTACGATTTACGATTTACGATTGTTTTTCAGTGGGTTAGATTCGTCAATCGTTACTCGTCAATCGTAATTAAAAAATAACCCCGATCCTGTGGACCAACTCTATTTAATTTTGAATTCTATACAGTAGCTGGGATTTTGTTTTTGTTAAGCGGAAAGCTGAGATAAAATAAAGTTCCCTTGTCTATTTCTGAATCAACTTTTATGTTGCCTGAGAGCAAATTAACCAACCTTTGCACTATTGCCAAGCCTAAGCCACTGCCTTCGTAAGCCCGTGTATCGGAATTATCGGCTTGGGTAAATGCTTCGAATAGGTTTGGGAGGAATTTTTCGTCAATCCCTATACCTGTATCCTTAACAAAGAACCCTATTGCATCCGATTTTAATTCGAAGCCAAACGAGATTAACCCGGTTTCGGTAAATTTAATTGCATTATTGAGCAAGTGCATCAGGGTTTTTCTAAGTAATTCAGCATCAGAAGTATAATAAAATTGCATTTGATCATCGTGAACCAGCAGTTGCAAATCCAGTCCCTTGTTGAAACAGTCAGGTTGGATTTCGTCCTTGATTCCGTTAAGAAGCTTAACCAAATCAAAATTGCCGGATTCAACTTTTAAGCTTCCCGATACAATCATCGAAATATCGAGGTAGCTGTTAACTGTATTTATTAACCTTGCACTGCTTTCTTTTATAAAACCGAGCATTTGCTCCTTGTCATCCTGTGAGAAGTGCGGTTTGATAATTTCTTCACTAATGCCAACAATTCCATAAAGTGGTGTTCTTATTTCATGCGAAATACTTTTTATAAAGGCCGATTTCATCCGGTCGCCTGATTCGGCTTTGTTTTTAGCTTCCTTCAGTTCGGAAAACATCCGTTTAATATTAGTAATATCTTCTTTTACAGCAAGATAATTAATAATATTTCCGCTATCGTCAAAAATGGGCGAAATGGTAGCTGTTTCCCAAAACAATTGGCCATCCTTTCGTTTGTTCAAAAACTCACCATTCCAGATCTTTCCCGAATTTATTGTTTCCCACAATGTTTTATAAACCGAATCCTGTATTAATCCAGATTTTAACATGCGTGGGTTTTTGCCGAGGAATTCTTCGAGCAGATAACCACTTGTTTTGCAGGCCTGTGGATTCACATATTCAATTTCGCCGTTAATATTTGTGATAATTATTGAAACAGGGCTTTGTTCAACCGCTAAAGTGAGTTTCTTCAACAGCTTTTCCTTTTCAATGCGTTCGGTAATATCGGTGCCTGCGCCTCGGTAACCAGCCAATTCCCCTTTTTCGTCCAGTATAGGTACCCCATTGTTAATCACCCAAATAGTTTCACCGGTACCTTTCACCATCTGGCTTACATAATCGTGAAAATCCTCTTTTCGGTTATAGCCTTCCAGTACACTGGTTTTAAATTCACTGCGCGATGCATCGGGATGCAGGTCGTAAAAATATTTTTTGCCGACCAATTCTTCTGGTTTATAACCTAAAACACTGATTGATAATGAGCTAATGTATGTATATAAGCCATTTTTGTCAACTTCCCAAACCACTTCACGGCTTTGTTCTGCAATTTGCTGAAATCGTTCTTCGCTGTTGCGAAGGGCTTTTTCGGCAAGTTTACTCTCGGTTATATCCTCGATAGTGCCATCGTAAAACACTATATTTCCTTGATTGTCGCGCACAGCTTTTGCATTTTCGCGTATGTACACCATTTTATCGTCCTGCCGCTTCCAAATATCTTCGAGGCCATATATTTCGCCTTTTTCTTCCATTGTTTTTTTAAACGAGGCACGCGAATAGTCGGGGTCAAACTCATCTGTTTCAATATTTCGTTGGCTCAGTTCCTCGAACGAATTGTAGCCTAATATTTTAAGAAGTGCATTGTTCGATAATAATATTTTGCCATCGGGGGTTGTACGATAAATGCCGATTGAAGCGTTTTCGTACAGTAATCGGTAGCGTTCTTCGCTTTCCGACAAAGCTTTTTGTGTTAGTAGGCGATCTTTTACTTCATTTTGCAAATTCTGGTTTTTTGTCCTGAAACGTAAAGTTACAAGTCCCAGTAGCATCAATACGAAAACTAATATTGACGATTCGGCAACTTCCCAAAAAATTGTGCGGTTCCAATTCGTGGCATTAATATCCATGCCAAAAACTGCAAAAATTTCGCCATTGTTTTGATTTTGGATTGGGGCAAGTGCGCTAATCCATTTACCCCATCTGTCGGATGTGGGCGGGGTTACATAGCTTTTTCCGTCTTTGAAAGGTTGTTTGATAATAGCAGCGGCTTCTGAGAAAAGCTGGCCCGGTGGCGAATAATCCGTTGATGTTGGTGGTTCCGAATCAAGAAGGAAAAAACAGCTATCATTGCGGTTAATGTAAATATATGCAAACCGTGTGCCCGGGTTTTGTTTTATAATTTCAACCAAAGTTGCTTTTAGACTCTTGTACGCTTGCTTACTGGTGTCGGCTGCTTCGGCTTTGAGGAGAGCCAGTTTTTCTTTAGGAAGGCTTGCTGCAATGGACTGCGCCACCCTGAGCACATTATCGCGGTTTTGTTGCGCTATGGTTACATATTTAATCCAAATAAAACCCAAACCTAATATAAAAGCTGCTGCAATTAAAACGTTTTTGGCGTACGGGTGGCTAAAAGTGTTTGGGTTCTTTCCCATTGTTTTGTTTGTTGATTAAATATATATATGTTCAACAATTTGATTTTCAATAAATAGTTGAACCCGCTACAACAACCTCCTTTTTAAACTAATTCAATTAAATCATTATTTTTCAGCAAGTTTATATTACTGATTTCAGCATTGTTTGTTTTCAATCACTTGGGCGGCAATCATGTTTCAATGCACTTGGTGTTGAAGGTTTTTCGATAATGAACCCACCCCAAAAAGGCTTTTTTAGCTACAAAGCGCGTTAAACTTAGTACCTACTATGCATATTGCTCCTATATTTTCTTTTTTTCGGGTTTTCGGAGCGGATGCCATATTACAAGTTTGCAACTCCTAAAAAACAGTTTATGCAATCTAATTTACCGAGGTTTTAATAATCTCGATCAACTTTGCTTTGCTAACAGGTTTAGTTATATAATCGGTACATCCCGCTGCAAAAGCTTTGTTTTCGTCTTCAGATGTAACATGGGCGGTAAGCGCAATTATTGGGAGATCGGCCCTAAATGCCCGTATCTGCCTTGTTGCTTCAAAACCATCCATCATCGGCATTTTTATGTCCATAAGTACAACCCTAATCTCAGGGTGGTTGCGGCAACTTTCAACAGCTTCGGCTCCATTTTCGGCCCTCATTACTTTATATGAGGCATATTGCAATACAATTTCGGTGTATTTAAAATTGGAATCGTCGTCCTCGGCAATAAGGATCAGCGGCGGCAAACCCTGTTCCACTTTTGGTACTAAGGCCGCAGGCTTTGTCGGGCATATTGGGTTTTCGGAAAATGGCAGCGAAAAGTAAAATGTGGCACCAAAACCATTTTTTGACTCAACCCATATTTTCCCGCCCAACAACCGTAACAACCCAAAAGAAATGGTTAGCCCAAGCCCGCTGCCATCGTGGCGTTTGGAGGCATCGGGTTCGTGCGACATAAAAGCATCATAAATTTTCCCAATATTTTCGGGTTTTATTCCAGGCCCTGTATCTTTAACAAAAAATACAATGTCGGTATCATTTCGTTCGTAGCCAAAAGTAATGGTTCCGTTTTCGATGAATTTTATTGCATTATCGAGTAAATGGCTTGCAATCTTCCGAATCTTGTCACCATCGCTTTTTAGCACCAGTGTATCTTGCTCCGTAGGCTTGCTAATAATCAATTCAACACTTTTTTGTTTACAGGCATCAATAAATTCCGAATAGATTTCTGATATAAGATTATCAATGTTGGTTGGACGCTTGCTAATTTCCATAGTGCCGGTAACAATAAGCGCTATATCGACATAACTGTTCACGGTATTGATAAGCCGTTTGCTGCTTTTCTTTATAACGCTGTAGCACATTTCGTTATCCTCGTGCGATGAGTCGGGATTGAGAATCATTTCGCTAAAACCGATTATGCCATTTAGGGGTGTTCGTATTTCGTGCGAAATATTGTTTATAAACTCTGATTTTAGTTTATCCCCGGCTTCAGCTTTTGCAAGGGCAACCTTTAACTCAGCATAATCTTTTTGGCGTTGTATGGTAATGCTAAGTTGGCTGGCGATAAATTCGAGCATTTTAAAATCGCTCTGGTCAAAAGCTTTCGGGTTTTTATAATCCTGTATCACAATAGCGCCATAAGGTTTGCCGCTAACGGTAAGCGGCACCCCGAGCCAAATCTGGGATGGTGCCCCAATAAGTTCTACTTCGCCGGTTTTGGTTAATTCAATGAATTCTTCGCTTGTAAGCATCAACGGTTCGTTATGCCTGATAACGTAACCGGTCAATGATTTTTCGGCCGGCCAGGTGATGTGCTTGTCGTTTTCGTCGCTACGGAATGCCGATGTTAACATGCCATCCTCTTCGTTATAAAAAGCGACCAGGAAATTACTTGTGTCTATTAATGTATTAAGTTCATTTTTAGTGAATTCAAGAAGCTGGTCGATATTATTGGAAACGGATGCCTGCTTCGATATATTAAACACAACTTTCTGTAATTTTTCAGTGTGCTTTTGAGCGGTAATATCTTCTTTAATACTGAGGAAATGGGTAATTACCCCGAGGTTGTTTTTTATTGGCGAAATACAGGCGTACTCCCAATATAACTCCCCGTTTTTCTTGCGGCTATAGAATTCGCCGTTCCATTTATTCCCTGCCAAAATCGAATTCAGGAATGTAGCGCTATCTTCTTTGCTTGTTGACCCTGACCGTAACATTCTTGGATTTTTACCAATAAGCTCGTTGGCTGCATACCCTGAAAGTTCGCACAAGGCTGGGTTTACATATTCAATCAACCCATCAACATTTGTGAGCATTATCGAATCGGGGCTTTGTTCCACAATGTGCGACAATTTCCTGAGTTCGACTTCTATTTTTTTGCGTTCGGTAATATCGCGCCCAACCACCACAAGCCCTTTCCTCTTGCCTTCGTTATCAAAACTTGGCACTTTTACCACATCGAAAATAAGCGATGTGCCATCGGGCAAAGGAATAATTTCATCGTTGCGGGTTGGTATCCCTTTTTGCCAAGCAATTTCATC
>CAJAXK010000252.1 GCA_903946925.1 uncultured Bacteroidales bacterium
GGGTTTCTTTCTTACAACTGAATACCAGTATTGAAAGAACTGCAAACAAAGCAATTCGAAATCTATTTTTGTTCATGATTAATTGTTTTTTAAAGATTAGTATCCAGGATTTTGTTCAACTCCCCATGATTGAACCTCGGTTTGAGGAATTGGCATTAACGGTACTTTATGGCCATCAGGACCATCAATTGATTTTGCTATTCCGTTTGCTTTGAGGCCTGGGAATTGCTTGAAAGCTCTATCGCCAAGCCCATAAGTAAGGCCAGGAGCGCGTTTTTGGTTTTTCTCAACATCCATCACGTCAAAATAACGACCAGTTCTTACTAAATCGTAAAAACGAAGTGCTTCCAGGGCCAGTTCCAAACGACGTTCTTTCCATATATCCTGTAAGAGTTGATCGCCTGAGGATGTAATATCAGGAAGATTTACGGTGGTAGGTGCAGCACTGTAATCCAGTTTGCCTTCGGCATAACCCATACAATATGTACTTTGACGGGCTCTTGCGCGTACCATATTTACTTTCGATTGAGCTTCACCCATGTTGCCAATATGATAAGCTGCTTCGGCATGCATTAACAATACATCGGCATAACGGATGATTTTTATGTTGCGGTCGCTTGCTTTTGCACCCTGGGATGGTTTTTCCGGAAGGGCAGCTTTCCTGTTTAACCAGTCGGAACCCTGTTCTTTACGATCGTATTTCTTTTTTACACCATAGAGGATTCCGTTGTTGTACTTTTCGCCATAAAATACGCAGGATTGGCGAGGGTCGTTAGTAACAGTTACATTATAAGCATCGAATAAATCGGGAGTTGGATTATTAAAGCCCCAACCTGAGTCGTCTTTACGGTTTCCCTGGAAATTATAGCAATTGGTTCCTATGGAAGCAGGTGCTTTATCGCTTGCCCCAACTCCAAACTGAATCTCGAAAACGGATTCTTCGTTATTCTTGTTTTCAGTTTCCCAAAGTTTGGCATAATTGGCCATCAAACTATATTCGCCTGATTTGATAACCGCATCGGTTTGGTCGTAAACCTGCTGCCAGGTGATTGTGTTGGCAATATCAGTACCAATCTGATACATATAGATCCTGGCAAGTAGTGCCCTATCAGCACCTTTTGAAACGCGCCCGGTTTCAGCCACGGGGATTGCGCTTTTTTCGGGTAAAAATTCGATAGCCTGGGTAAGATCTTTGGCAATTTGTGTGTAACACTCATTCAGCGAAGCACGTTTTACGGCTCCAAAATCG
The DNA here is from genome assembly GCA_903946925.1 of uncultured Bacteroidales bacterium. Classification (GTDB taxonomy): domain Bacteria; phylum Bacteroidota; class Bacteroidia; order Bacteroidales; family UBA4417; genus UBA4417. Next base: position 1,250 of record CAJAXK010000252.1, read on the forward strand.
GATGGGTTTACAGAAGTTGTGAATAAAGGGACACCACCATAAATACGGACCAAATACCAGTAAAAATAAGCTCTCATAAAGGATGCTTCCCCGATTAAACGATCGCGGACAGCAGGATCCCATGTTACGGTTGACAAATTATCAAGCGCATAGTTGGCACGTGAAATGCCCCAGTAGCCGTGAATCCAATAATTACCTGCAAAACCAACCTGAGGGGTCATAGTGTATTCAACCATTTCCCACATTTCGCCATAGTCGCCGTCGTTGCTACCTTTTTCAGCATCGTCCGACCGGATATCGCCCATGAAAAAATCGTGGTGGTGACCCATCCATTGTCCGTCAGGGCCTGCGCCTTCGTCGAGTTGAAGCATATCGTACAACCCAATGATGGAACGTTGTCCGTTTTCTTTTGTATCAAAGAAATTCCCGCTGTTTTCGGCGCCCTGAGGCTCCACATCCAGAAATTTATCGCAGCTAAAGAGCATTGTTGAAAGCGCAACTGCTAGTATTAAGTATGTTATTTTTTTCATCTGTGTCATTTTTATTTTTTTATGAATATGGTCAGAAATCGGCCTTGAAACTTCAAATCAACATGTTTTGGGTTTCCTGGCCATTGCTATTTCATGTTCAGTTTTTAGGGTTAAAGGCTTAGATTAATACCCATTGAATAAGTGCGTGGTTGTGGATAGTTAACCATATCAACACCATAATTGAAAGGATCTCCATACAATCCGAACAATTCAGGGTCTAAACCTGAGTATTTGGTAAAGGTTAACAAATTATCGAATGAGGCAAAAACGCGAAGGTTTTTCACACGTAGCTTTTTGTTTAAGCCTTCTGGAAGCGAATACCCAAACTGTAGGTTTTTCAACCTTAAGTATGAACCGTTTTCGACATACAGATCAGAGAAGTTTTCTGTGTTTTTGTTCAAATCGGCTGCATCAAGGCGTGGCACATCGGAAGTTGGGTTTTCAGGCGACCAGTGGTTTACTGCCATATCCTGGCTAATATTACACTCAAACATTTTTGAATTGTA
>CAJAXK010000253.1 GCA_903946925.1 uncultured Bacteroidales bacterium
TCAATTGTTCAACCCTACGGCAAACTATTCGGTATATATTTCTACCATAGTTTTGCCCATTATGCTCCAACTTTTCATACTGCTAATGACAGTCTATAGCATTGGCATCGAAATAAAGGAACGTACCTCGCACGAATGGCTAAGGCTCTCGAACAAATCAATTTTTATAGCAATTACCGGAAAATTGTTGCCATATACATTCGCATTTTTCGTGGTAATGATGTTCCAGAACTTTATGCTTTACAAAGTTATAGGCATTCCATTCCAAACCAATATGGCTTGGTTGATGTTGGGTTCGCTCCTGTTAATAATAGCATATCAAGCGGTTGGCATATTCTGTATTGGTTTGTTGCCGTTGATGCGCCACTCGTTGAACCTTGCTGCATTTTATGGCATTTTGGCCCTCACACTTTGTGGTTTTTCATTCCCAATAGAAGCAATGCCGCCTGTATTCCAATTTTGGGCAAGCGGCTTTCCTGTAAGGCACTACATGCACATATTCCAAAGCCAGATACTTGCAGGCTTCGGGTTGCAATATGCCCTACCCTCCTATTTGTATCTTCTCCTTTTCCTTTTCCTTCCTTTGATAATCATCAACAGGCTTAAATCGGCTTTGATTTATCAAAATTTTATTGAGGTGGTGAAAGGGATTTAGGGATTTCGGATTGCGGATTTCGGATTGCGGATTGCGGATTTCGGATTGCGGACAATAACCATTAACCCAATATCCAATAACCATTTACGGATTGGAACCGATAACCAATAACGATTAACCAATAACGATTAACCAAGAACCAAGAAATTTAAAAACAGGCTTATCAAACAAGTAATGGAAAACAAGGATAAAAATAGTATCAAGAAATTGGGCGATGGAATAAGCAATATGCTGCGGATTTGGTTGCGTGAGTTCCAGTTGATATTTTCGGATGTGGGCGTCATGATCTTGATTTTTGCGGTCCCTATCATTTATCCCATGCTTTACTCGTTTATCTATTATCCCGAAGTGGTGCGCGATTTGCCCATTGCCGTGGTTGATTTATCACATTCGGCGGTTAGCCGCAAGTTCATCCGAAACATTGATGCCACTCCTGATTTGCAAGTGTCGCGGCAATGTATTTCGATGGAAGAAGCTATTGGCTTGTTTAAAAACCGCGAAGTAAGGGGTATTGTACAAATCCCCGAAACATTCAGTGCCGATATTGCCCTGGGGAGGCAAACCACGGTTTCGGCTTATGCCGATATGGAGTTTTTCCTGTATTACAAGGCTTTGATGACTGGCGTTAGTTTCGTGGCCCTTGAAACAGGCAACCAAATACAAATCAACAACCTAATGAATGGCGGCCTCACCCAACGCCAGGCCGAAATTACTGCCGAACCTTTTAAATTGGTTGATAATGCTATGGCCAACAGCGGCGGTGGTTTTGCCAGTTATGGCATTCCTGCGGCGCTTATCCTTATCATACAGCAAACCCTTATTATTGCCATCGGCATACTTGCTGGTACCGCCCGCGAACGCCATATTTTTGGCACCCTTGTTGCCCTCGACCGTAAACGCTTGGGTGTATTGCGATTGGTTATTGGTAAAACGGCGGCCTATTTCACCATTTATGCCTTGCTTTGCGTGTATATGCTCGGCCTGATACCGCAATGGTTCGGGTATGGGCAATCGGCCAGCCTTGGCGAATTGATAGCCCTAATAACCCCATTTACTTTGTCGAGTATTTTTATGGGGCTTACCCTCTCGGTACTTTTCAAAAACCGCGAAAGCTCCATGATGCTTTATTTGTTCACCTCCATACCTCTCCTGTTTTTGTCGGGGATTATTTGGCCCTTGTCCAATTTTGCACCAATATGGCTGTGGGTTCGCGAAATATTCCCATCATCAAATGCCATTTCTGGGTTTATTAAAATGAACTCGATGGGAGCTAGCATTTTTGAAACGCGCAAAGAAATTCTAGCCCTTTGGATGCAAACCGGTGTGTATTTCATCACAGCATACATAACGTATAGCTACCAGGTAAGTTCTGCTGAACATCTGCGCAGCGAATTAGTCTCGCACCCTTTCAGGGAAATACGGCAGAAAATAGCTCAAAAGCTTGAAGGGGATGTGAGGATGTGAAAATTTGGGGATGTGGGGATGTGGAAATTTGGGGATTTGGGGATTTGGGGATTTGAAAATTTGAAAATGAGAGCACTGAACAAGGGAACAATTGAACAATAGAACATTTGAACAATAGAACGATTGAACAATAGAACATTTGAACAATTGAACAATAGAACATTTGAACGCGAAGCATTGAACCCTTGAACGCGAAGCATTGACCCCTTGAACGCGAAGCATTGAACCCTTGAACGCGAAGCATTGAACAATAGAACAATAGAACAGTAGAACATTTGAACAATAGAACATTTGAACATTTGAACGCGAAGCATTGAACGCGGAACATTGAACCTTTGAACAACTAAACATCTCAACCCATCAACCCATCAACACCTCAACCCATCAACACCTCAACCCATCAACCCATCAACCCATCAACACAAAAAAAACAATCTATATAATAAACAACCTTTAAAAACAGAAATCATGAAAACTAAGAATCAAATTTTGTTTGCTGCAGCACTTCTACTGCTTTCGTCAACTGCTTTTTCACAAATCAACATTGGACTTCGGCAGGGAGTTGCTGCCAGCACTTTTTCTGACAAAGGCAATCTGTACAACGACAACGAAGTTACGTTTTCGTACAATGCCGGGCTATTTTTCACCATCCCTTTAAACAAATCATTGGCACTGCAACCCGAAGTAAACTATGTGCGCAAAGGCCGCTGCAACGAAACCACGGAGCTGAACACTACCGTAGAAACCGACTTCATGCTTCATTACCTGCAAGTTCCGGTGCTGCTGCAATACCGTAACGACCAATTGCTAAACAAATCCAATTCGGTGTTTTACCTCAACGCCGGCCCGTATGCCGCCTTTGTGCTCAATACCCAAACCCGGATTACCGAAAATACCGAAGGCGGCCTTTTGGTACCCGTGCCCGATAGCAAAAACACCGATTGGGGTGCTGCATTTGGTATAGGTTTCCAAACCCCGATACGTAAAAAAGATGTACGCTTCGACCTGCGTTACGATATGGGCCTTTCGGAAATAGAACAACAACCCAGCGAATACCGCACCAAGGCACTTAGCCTTACCGTCGGCATTTTGCTATAAGAAAAATTTGGTTCAGGTTTGGTTAGTAATGCGAAGAGGGGCAGCGATGCCTCTCTTTTTTTTTGCGATTATTAAAAATGAAAAAGAGATTGTAAAAACAACTAAACAACTGACAAAAATCATCAATATTATTCACTGAATAATATAGAACCTGAAACTAAAAAACTATAGGATTGACAAGAAACACACCTATCAGTATCAAAGCGGAACATCACCCTCATAACCTAATCCAATCAATCCCATCAATCAATCAATCCCATCAACCCCTCAATCCCATCAATCCCCTCAACCCCATCAACCCATCAACCCCATCAATCCTCTCAATCACATCAATCCCCTCAACCCATCAACCCCATCAACCCCATCAATCCCATCAATCCCATCAATCCCATCAACTAACCACCTCGTTCAAGTATTCAACCTCCATTCTAATTTGTTTTGCTAAAGCACTAATTTGCTGGTCGTTAAGTGTTTCTATCAATTCGAGTTGGAGTAATTGCTTTGCCAAAATTTCGAAACATGCCGAAAGGGCTGTTCCTTTCATTTTATGCGACAGCGACTTGATGCTCCCCGGCACCTGGTTTTTAACCGCTTCTTCCAGTTCGGGAAGGGTAATATTGAGGTTTATTTTAGCCATCGAAAGCAGTTCCTTTTGAAACTCCTTATCGTTACCAACAAATTTGATCAGGTTGTCGGCGTTAAAATGTAAATCATTATTAACCGGGGCAGGGGCTTCCTGAACTGTGGTTGCACTAACATTGCTATTAAGCCACTTCCCCACTATTTTGGCAATAGTATCCCTTACAACAGGCTTAGTTGTATAATCGTCCATCCCAATCGAGAGGCATTTATCCATTTCGCCTTTCACGGTGCCAGCAGTAAGCGCACAAATAGGCACACGTTTACCATTCTCTAACTTCCTTATTGCTTCGGTGGCCTCATACCCATTCATAATAGGCATTTGCACGTCCATAAATATAAAATCCGGCGATACTTCAAGGTATTTGTCAACGGCAATTTTCCCATTCCTGGCTTCAACCAGGGTGGCATTAGGCAACACATCTTTTAGGATTGTTTTTGCCAGAAACATATTAACCGGGTTGTCCTCAACAATCATAACGGTATAAGCCTGCTTATCAGTGGTTGTTAATGGCCCAACCGTGGTTTGTGGTTTATCCTGTGAAGTAGGGCCGCTAAGGTTCAAACGCGAAAGTGCATCATAAAGCTGTTGCATTTTAATTGGTTTAACCAAGCGGTGCCTTATACGCAATTCGTCGCAAGCTGCTTTCACTTTTTCATCGTCCGACGAACTGCACAACAATATTGCCGGATATTCATCAATAGACGAATTAACAATTGAGCTAATCCTTCGTATAGTTTCAATACCATCAATAACGGGCATGTGGTAATCCATCAGTATAGCATCGTATTTTGTGCCTTTTTCAATCAAGGCTATTGCTTCAAGGCCGTTTTTTGCTTCGGTTGATTCAATGCGCCTAAAGGCCAATATTTCCTTGAGTATAAACCGGTTATGCTCGTTATCGTCAACAATCAGTACATTTTTTATATGGCCCACATTCCCAAGGTCTTCCACGTTGCCTTCCATGGCTTTGAAAGAAACATTGAAATAAAAGGTAGAACCCTTTCCAGGTTCGCTGGTAAGTTTCATATTACTGCCCATAAGGCCAAGAAGCTTGTTGGAGATGGTAAGCCCCAAGCCTGTGCCGCCAAATTTCCGGGTGGTGGAAGTATCTTCCTGCGAAAATGCCTCGAATATTTTTTCTTGGTATTTGGCCGAAATCCCAACACCGGTATCCCTCACCGAGAAAATAAAATCGGATAATCCATCGCCATTTATCCCCAAATATTCGATCTTGAATTCGATTTCCCCTTTTTGTGTAAATTTTACCGCGTTGCCCAACACATTTACCAAAACCTGCCTCAGCCTAATGGCATCAACCCAAACAAACCTTGGCAATTCGGGCGGGATGTTTATCAATATCTCCAGGCCTTTCTGATGTGCCTGAAACTTTACCATATCGGCCACCTGGTTGGTAATTTCGAGCAAATCGTTTTGGGTAATATCGAGTTCGAGTTTTCCTGCTTCTATTTTTGAGAAATCGAGAATGTCGTTTATTATATCATACAATGAGTTTGCCGATTGCAAAACAGTAGAAATATATTGCTGCTGTGTATGCGAAAGTTCGGTTTTCATGAGCAAATCGGCAAACCCGATAACACCGTTTAACGGCGTGCGGATTTCGTGGCTCATACTTGCAAGGAAATCGGATTTGGCAATATTGGCCGATTGTGCGGCTTCTTTTGCCTTAAGCACTTCCTCCTCGGCTTGTTTCCGCACGGTTATATCAACAAACGATTCCACAAGGCTTTTCCTGTTGTTAAAAACCGAATGGACAACAGTTTTAAGTACAGGTATCCTCTCGCCTTTTGAGTTGAGCAGTGTTTTTTCGGTCGATTTTAATTCAAGTTCCGAATTAGCCAATTTGCAATCGCCGCAGGTAGTAGGGCAAATAAACTCATGGCAAACCTTGCCAATAATTTCATCTTTAGGTGTGCCATACAAACTAGCACCTTTCTGGTTGATAAACGAAATCTCATGCGTTTCAGCATCAATAATCATCACTCCAACTTCTTGCGAATCAAGTATATCGCGCAAATAGTGTTCGCTTTCCTTTAACGATGCTTCCATTTTTTTATGCTGCTCGATCAGATCGAGCAGCGATTCGAACAAGGTGGCGGCCATGTTGGGATCGGAATCGGTGTTTTCAACAACAGTTAAGGGGTTGAGGGTAGCAATAGCCTTTTTAATCTTGAGTATTACATCCTTTTGGCTATCGGAATCGCGCTTTTGTTTCAAATAGGCATCCCTCAATTCTTGCGAACTGATATCAAGGGAATTTTGAAACATCCTCGCATCGTCTTCAAGATTGTTGTACGAATCGCTTACATCGCGCAGAAAGTTTTGGAACTCTTCCGGAACGCTTGCCGCAGCTCCGAAATGCCTTTTTAATTGTCGCAGCAAAAGCTTATTAAGTGACTGTTCCATACAATTAATTATAATTCTTTAAAAACAGTTATTGTCATGGTCTGGTTGTGCAGCTCGCAATGTTTTTCGAAAGGTTTCACCGGGCTAATTTCACCATACGAGTAAAAACCCGTCATTACGGTTGATGGGCCAACAATTTCGCGCACACCTTCAAGCTCTTCTTCAATCCGCTGCTTCATTAGCAATTTCCGGCCAACACAACTAATGAGGATAGCCAAATCAGGGTCTCCGTTTTGCAAACTGATTTTCGACATTTCGGCAGCACCAGAGGCACCATCTATCAACTTTTCGAAATTGGCTTTCATCAGCCTTACATAGCAACCTTCGGGGATGTCGCCAGCAAACACCATACTGCCATTGGTTTCGTCAATAGAAAGGATGGTCCTTACCAATGGCGTTACTTCATCTTTGGAAATAAAACTGAGTGGGAAAAGCAAGGCTGAGGCCGGAAGGTTTGCAGCATGTGTACCAAGGTATTTTTTATACAATTCAAGGGCTGGCTGCCCATCAAGTTCGTAGAGGACATTGGCTTCCGATTTGGTTACAAGCCTATCAACCCCAAACGAATCCCAGCCACCCAGCGATCCATAACCTATTTTAAGGTTTTGTCCGTAAAAACCTATTGCAAGAACACGATTTTTAGCCCCAGGCTGATTGTAAACAAGAACAGTTTCGCTAAAATTCGCCTGATCGCCAGCCAACCCACCTGTAATTGAAACTTTATTGCCGAGTTTGGAGTTCATGCCCTTGGTAAGCTCGCTGCCATTAATATTTAGCCCTTCGGACAAAATGAAAACATGGGATAAATTATCTGGATTTAACTGCTCAAGCAGCCTCTCCCCTATTTTGAAACTATCGCTCATTGAATCAACTTGTTCGCAAACTACTTGTAATTTTGTGTTTTCGAAATACACTGCTGTGCAAACAATACTGTTGTCGTAAATTTCTTCCTGATAAATATCGCCGGAGGTAGAACAGCCAACAATTTCAGCCTTGGGATAGCAATTCCGGATATAATCGAAATGCTTTTGCTCTTTAAGGAGGTTCTTGTCGCCAAACAAAAACACCAGTTGGGCAAGTTCCGAAAGGTTGTCATTACTTTTCGATACCCAATTATTAGCTTGGCTGTAAACTGCCTGTTCAGTTCTCATAAGAAGATTGTTGAATAAGTTTGGAATTATTTTATTTGTATGGTTTCCCCCTTTAATAGTAATTTGAGTCAGCATGAAAAACTATCCCTTAGAGGAATTTTTTAAGCAATGGCCTTTTTCGGTTAAACCATCCCAAGCGTAAAAGTATGAAAATATTAATGGTTAAAAAAAATATTTTTTTTCAATTTATTTTTACCCAATAAAAATATCTGTTAACGGTAAATTTGATGTATCAGCGAGTACAATCCGTTTGTTATTAAACATTTGATAACAGTGGATACAGGCCTTTTCTACCCCAACCTTTACCTGATCTTTAATATATGGCTGGTTTTATTAAATTATCACCCATAAACCGAAATACAAACTTTGTATTTTTGTGCCTGTCAGTAAACCAGAAAGGCAATACAAACCACTAATTTTATGCCCTGTTTTTAGGGCTTTGTTGTACGATATAAAAATAAAAACATGCTGTTACTCCGTAAAACCATCCTTTTGTTATTCGTAATTGCCATTCCCAATTTGGTTTCGGCTAAAAGCAAAACCCTCAAAATAACCGAAAACGGCAACACGGATTATGTGATTGTGGTTTCCGAAAACGCCACCCAATCGGAACGGGATGCCGCGCAATTATTGCAAAGCTATGTTACCAGGATTTCGGGCTGCAAACTTGCCCTGGTTAACGACACAGAAAGGGTGCTTAAAACCGAAATATCGGTTGGGTTTACCAACCGTATTGACCCCAAAACAACTGGGCAGTTAAAGACAATGAAGCCCGATGGGTTCAGGATTTTCACCGAAGGCAAAAAGCTGTTTATTGTTGGTGGCCCGCACAAAGGAGTTTATTACGGGGTTGTCGATTTGCTCGAAAAACAATTGGGTTGCCGCATGTATGCCCCTGATGTTGAGTTTGTACCCGAAAACAAAAACCTTGTAATCCCGGAATTGAACTACGCCGATGCGCCTACAAATACACTAAGGATAGTGCATGGCAAATTCAACGAAAATAAAAACTACAAAGAATGGATGAGGCTCGACAATATAAACGAAGTGTTTGCCGATGGATATTATGTGCATACGTTTAACAGGCTGGTTCCATGGGAAACCCATTTCGGGGCTCACCCCGAGTATTTTGCTTTCATGAACGGCAAACGCATTATTGATCAATTGTGCATGACAAACCCGGATGTTCTGAAACTGGTGGTTGATAAGCTTAGCGTTGAAATGGGCAAACAGCCCAATAAAAATATTTGGTCGGTAAGCCAGAACGATAACTTTTCCTATTGCCAATGCGATAAATGCATGGAAATCAACAAACAAGAAGGTACACCATCGGGTGCTTTGATACGGTTTGTGAACCAGGTTGCAGCCAACTTCCCCAACAAAACCATTTCTACACTTGCATATCAATTTTCGAGGTCGGCACCAAAAATAACCAAGCCCGCCGCAAATGTGCAGATTATGCTTTGTACCATTGAACTAAACCGCAGCAAAAGCATTGAAAGCGATGCTGGCAGCCAGTCGTTTGTAAAGGACATTGCCGACTGGGGAAAACTGACCGACAACATTTACCTATGGGATTACACCGTTGATTTCGCCAACAGCGTTACGCCTTTCCCTAATTTGCACGTGCTTCAGCCCAACATCCAATTTCTCAGCCGCAACGGCGCGTATCAGCATTTTCAGCAAACCAACACCATGAAAGGCAACGAAATGGCTGAACTGAAGGCTTATTTATTGGCCCGTCTTCTTTGGAACCCCGATGTAAATATTGATTCGGTGAAATCGGTCTTTCTGAATGGATATTTCGCCGAAGCGGCACCATACATGAAGCAGTACATCGAAAGGCTCGAGTCGGAACTTATAAAATCGGGCGAATGGCTTGATATTTATGGTTCGCCTGTGCATCACGAAAAATCTTTTTTATCGGCTGGCAATATGGTCTTTTACAATCAACTTTTCGATAAAGCCGAAGCGGCAGTTGCCTATAGCCCGGAGGTGCTTCAACGTGTAAAAACAAGCAGGTTGCCTATAGCGTTTGCTGCAATGGAAATTGGGAAAAACGATATGTTCGGGCCGCGAGGCTGGTATTCCGAAAATAATGGCAAGTTCGTGCTGAAACCCGAAATGAAAGCCGTATTGGAGGGATTTTATACCACAGCCAACCTTAATGGCGTAAAATACCTCAACGAATCGGCACTTACGGTTGAAAATTATTATCAGGCTACTTTGCGTTTTATTGATGTACAGGTTGACGACAACCTTGCTTTTCGCAAAAAAGCAGTAGCCGCGCCTATGCCAAGCCCCAAATACAGCCAAGGCAGTATGGATGTGATTACCAACGGAGTGCAGGGTGCTGAAAGTTTTAAAGTGCATTGGTTGGGTTGGGAAGGAATCGATTTTAATATTACACTCGATTTAGGCGAAACCATCAACTTCCAAAGTATTAGCATAGGCACGCTTTGGGATGCAAAAAGCTGGATATTGCACCCAATGAGGGTAAGCTGCATGGTTTCGGCCGATAGCATTACTTGGTATCCGGCCGGAACAAGCGAAATTGAGGGAATGCAGCAAAAAGAAGATGTAACGAAAAACCACGTGTTTACCGGCGAATACTCAAATAAGCGTTATGTACGGTTTTATATTACCGGCACAAAAAAGCTACCATCATGGCATCCATCGGCTGGTGGTTTGTCGTGGGTATTTGTTGATGAAATTGTTGTGAAATAAGGCTGTTAGGCTTTTAGGCTGTTGGCTGTTAGGAGCCCGAAGTGTCGTAAAATGATTTTCCATCCAAATGAGGCAAAATATATCAAATCAGGTTAATTGCCATCAAAACCTAAATTTGTTGCAGGGAAATTATTTTCACGTAAAGTTCAGCTTGCCATCTTCTGAATCCCTCAAAAAAATTTTTACACACAAATTGGCATTAGAACTAAAAACCTAACCAACACAGAAGTACCATTTTAGAAATCATTAACCCGGCTGGGTTAAACCCATTTGTTTTGTACTTGATCCCTAAAAAAGCATTCGGCCACCTTTAAAAGGGTGGCCGAAGTACTTCAACAAGGCTCCACTTTTATGGAAGACAAAGTGGCCTATAAAAATTGATATACAAACAATTTGAATCATGTAGCTAAAACACTTGCATGAACGTAATGATTGTCAAAAGTATATCACTAATTAAGCCAATGCTTGTTAATTGTATAAGTGGTAGGTATAATTGTGTAAATGGTCAATATTGGAAAAAATGGTTAACCAGGTGAATGGATTTATGAGCTTTTGCATACTATATTCTGTTTTTTGGGGTCCGATTACCAAACCCGCTGAGCATAATTAGATTTATGTGCTTGGTCAATAAAGCAATCAAAATCAGCAAGGAATTTTAGGCATTTTAGGTACTCACAACTTTAGGCACTTAATAGTTGAGCCTGCTTCGAAAAGTCTTTTTTCGCCAAAAAGGCACAAAGCCTCTAAGTTTCACTAAGCTTATAGCATAGAATAACAATACTTTGTGAACCTTTGTATCTGCATGCCTTAGTGGCATTTCTTCATTTTTAGGTTATTGGAGTGAACTCAACATTTTAGAAATCAGGAATCTGGTTGAGTTAATACCACTTGTTTTGAACCTAATCCCTAAAAAAGCATTCGGCCACCTTTAAAAGGGTGGCCGAAGTACTTCAACAAGGCACCACTTTTATGGAAGACAAAGTGGCCTATAAAAATTGATATACAAACAATTTGAATCATGTAGCTAAAACACTTGCATGAACGAAATGATTGTCAAAAGTATATCATTAATTAAGCCAATGCTTGATGAATGTATAAGTGGTAGGTATTACTGTGTAAATGGTCAATATTGGAAAGAAATGGTTAACCGGGTGAATGGATTTATGAGCTTTTGCATTCTATATTCTGTTTTTTGGGGTCCGATTACTAAACCCGCTGAACATAATTAGATTCATTTGCTTGGTCAATAAAGCAATCAAAATCAGCAAGGAATTTTAGGCATTTTAGGCATTTTAGGCACTCACAACTTTAGGCACTTAATAGTTACATCCCTTTTCTAATCTATTGATATTGAATATTGTTTTACTTTTTCACGAAACCCCAATAGCTTCCGCCGGGAAATATCCAGTTGCGTTCCGTCTTTCATTATTGCAAAATTCCCCTGAAAGCTGGAATATCCCGAAAGGAGATTCAAATTGATAATCGTGGAGTGATGGATCCTGAAAAACTCACTATTCTCTAATATCTTCTCAAATTCGCCTAATTGGCGGGTAGCGGTAATTTTCAGGTTGCCAATCAGATAAAAAATCGTGTAATTAGCATCAGCCTCAATATAGAGTATATCTTCAATATTCACTACACTAAACCCTGTGAGATCTTGAATGGTCAGTTTGCTGATTTTGGTGCTGTTTGATTGTAACTGATTGTCGAGATTATCAAGCGACTGTTGATATGCCTCCCTTCTTGCAACAAACTTTTGGCGGAGTTCGAGACCCAAAATTGCTTTATTTACAGCTTCTTGAAGTTCGTAAGGGTTTATAGGTTTAAGCAGATAATCCACTGCACTTGCTTTTATTGCGCGTAAAGCATAATCTTGAAAGGCTGTTGCGAAAATAACCCCAAAATTCTTTGCTGGAATTGAACGCAAAAAAGCAAATCCATCTTCTTTAGGCATTGAAATGTCAAGAAAAATAATATCAACAGTATTGTTCGCGATTAACTCCCTGCCTTCGGCAGCGGAACTTGCACTGCCACAAACATTTATTTCGGGACAGTATTGTCCCAATAGGGTTGCTAACGCCTCGCGTATATTTCTTTCGTCGTCGATAATAATAGCGTTGTACTCTTTCATGTTTTGCTATTTACATTTTACGGAACAGTTGTAATGCTCTATGAGAATAATCATTTCAGGTGTTGGGCAAATTTTCTGCCCGTTGCTATTTAATGCGATAAAGGTATAATTTATTATAATCAGTCTTTACATCCAAACAAATTTAACTGGTGTTGAAAGTTAGTTTGATAAGGAGTACTGCATAATAAAATTTTACTTTTTGGAGGCCAGAAGACAGAAGAGAAATACAGAATTTTCGGCGAATACATATTTTGAGTCCACTCCGAAAAGTCATTTTTAGCCACAAAGTCACAAAGCCTCTAAGTTTGCTCACAGTTACTTATTTTAAAGGAGTTCGTGATAACGCTTCGTTAAGTTCACTTAGCATATAACTCTGGACAACTATGCTTTGTGAATCTTTGTGCCATAGTGTCTATGTGGCGGTTTTTAATTTTTAGGTTATCGGAGTGGACTCAATATCCAATTTCGTACTGTTTACCCACTTCAGGCACTTTAGGCACTTTAGGCACTTTAGGCACTTTAGGCACTTTTTTTATTCCACTAATAGTTAGCAAGTTTTTGATGCTATGAAATTAAGATTATTATCTTTGCCGCATCGTAAAACAAAAGATAAAAACACATAAGTATATGATTACCAACAATTTTATTGACCGCCATAATGGACCTGGCATAAACGAAACCGGGTTAATGCTTAAAGCAATCGGGGTTGAATCGCTCGATCAGCTTATTGACGAAACAATTCCTGCTTCCATCAGGTTACCAAAACCTTTGAATTTGCCGTTGGGGCTAAATGAATTTGAATACCTGAACCATATAAAAGCGTTGGCTGCCAAAAACAAGGTGTTTAAATCGTATATTGGGTTTGGCTATTACAACACCATCACGCCGGGCGTGATATTGAGGAATATTTTTGAAAATCCGGGCTGGTACACTTCCTATACGCCGTATCAGGCCGAAATATCGCAAGGCCGCCTCGAAGCTTTGCTCACTTTCCAAACCATGGTATCGGATCTTACCGGAATGCCTTTGGCAAACGCATCATTGCTTGATGAGGCCACTGCGGCAGCCGAAGCGATGATTATGCTGCACAATGCCCGGCCGCGCGAAGCTGTAAAAGCAGGCGCAAATACGTTTATCGTTTCAAAAAACACTTTCCCACAAACAATTGCGGTTATCGAAACCCGGGCAAAACACCTTGGCATTGAAGTAATTGTCAAGTCTTGCGACGAATTTGAACCTGCACCCCATATTTTTGGGATGCTGCTGCAATACCCTAACCAATTTGGCGAAATACACGAATACCGCAAACTTGTAAACCTTGCCCACGAAAACGGCATTGCTATTGCCGTTGCTGCCGATTTGTTAAGCCTTGCACTGCTAACACCTCCGGGCGAATGGGGAGCCGATGTAGTGGTTGGTTCCACACAGCGTTTTGGTGTCCCGATGGGATTTGGCGGTCCACATGCAGCATATTTTGCCACAAAAGAAGAATACAAACGGTTTATCCCGGGCCGCATAATAGGCGTGTCGGTTGATGCCCAAGGCAACCGCGCCCTACGCATGGCCTTACAAACCCGCGAGCAGCATATTAAGCGTGAACGTGCAACTTCCAACATTTGCACCGCACAAGCTTTGTTAGCCATAATGGCCGGGATGTATGCAGCTTATCATGGACCGAAAGGCATCAGGAATATTGCCCGTCATATAAATATATTGACCGGGGTTTTGAGTACCGAAGTGCAGAAATATGGTTACAAGCAACTGAATGCCAATTTCTTTGATACCTTGCTGATTGTAATCCCTGAAACTGTAAACATCGAAATCCTCCGCAAACTTGCCCTCGAAAGCCATGTAAACTTTAATTATATTGGAGTGGATCAGGTTGGTATCAGTTTGGATGAAACTACTTCGTTGGAAGATGTGAACCTTATACTGCACATTTTTGCCTCGGCAGCTAAAAAACAATTTGTTGAATTTGTATGCGTGCCCGAAGAATGTGTTCTAATCCGCACGTTTGCCCCGGCCATGGACCGGAAATCGGAGTATTTGACCGAACCTGTTTTTAACAGTTATCATTCGGAAACGGAAATGATGCGTTTCCTTAAAAAATTGGAAAACCGCGACTTGGCACTTAACCGGAGCATGATCCCATTGGGTTCGTGTACCATGAAACTGAATGCGGTGGCCGAACTCATACCTTTGAGCTGGCCCGAATTTGGTGCCATCCACCCGTTTGCACCTGTTGACCAGACCGAAGGCTACACAATTTTGATCCGCGAACTTGAAAAAGCACTTTGCGAAATAACTGGTTTCAAAGCTATTTCGATGCAGCCAAATTCGGGTGCTTCGGGCGAATATGCTGGATTGCTGGTTATTAAAGCCTATCACGAAAGCCGTGGCGAAGGGCACCGCAACGTTTGCCTAATTCCCGCATCGGCGCATGGCACCAACCCTGCAAGTGCGGCAATGGCAGGCATGGAGGTTGTGGTTGTGAAAACCGATCCAAACGGAAACGTGGATATGCTTGACTTACGCGAAAAAGCAGCAAAACATGCTGCAAAGCTTTCGGCTTTGATGGTTACTTATCCATCCACACACGGTGTATTTGAGGAAAGCATACTCGAAATAGCAGCCATTATACACGAAAATGGCGGACAGGTTTACATGGATGGTGCCAATATGAACGCACAGGTTGGGCTTACAAACCCAGGTACTATCGGGGCTGATGTTTGCCACTTGAACCTTCACAAAACTTTTGCCATCCCACATGGAGGCGGAGGCCCGGGAGTTGGCCCTATAGGTGTTGCCGAGCATTTGGTGCCATTTTTGCCAGGACATCCCATTATTAAAACCGGTGGCGAAAAAGCGATTCAGGCTGTGGCATCGGCACCGTATGGGAGCGCGCTTGTACTTCCTATTTCGTATGCCTACATTAAATTATTGGGCGGCAACGGCCTTACCGAAGCCACAAAATATGCCATTCTCACAGCCAATTACATTAAATCGAGGCTCGAAGGCCATTACAAAATATTGTATTCGGGCAGTAAAGGCCGCGTGGCTCACGAACTGATATTGGACTGCAACCAGTTCCTGAAAACAGCTGATGTTGCGGTTATTGACATTGCCAAACGCCTCATGGACTATGGTTTCCACGCTCCTACAGTAGCCTTCCCGGTAATGGGCACCTTAATGGTGGAACCTACCGAAAGCGAACCTTTGAGCGAACTCGACCGCTTTGTGGATGCCATGATTTCGATCCGTAAAGAGATTGCAGATATTGAAAACGGCGTTACCGATAAGCACGACAATGCCATAAAACATGCACCGCACACGCTTGCCATGGTTACAACCGATACTTGGAATTTGCCTTACAACAGGGAAAAAGCTGCATTCCCAATGCCATGCGCAAAAGAAGATAAATATTGGCCAGCCGTAACCCGTATTGACGATGCTTGGGGCGACAGGAATTTGGTTTGCACTTGTGCACCGGTGGAGAGTTATGTGAGGTAAGGGTGGTTAATGGTTAATGGAGAAATAGTTAATAGAAAATAGTTAATAGAAAATGGTGATAGAAAATTAACCCTTCGAGTGGTTTTTTCAACCCTCGAAGCGGTTATTTTGTTCGAGAATAGTTAATGGGGAATGGTTAATGGGTATAGGGAAATGGAGAATGGAGAATTGTTAATAGGAATTGGTTCTTAGAAAATGGCTGGCTATGGGGAGAAAGTAGTTAACAGAGAGTTGATTTTGAGGGAGAATTGGAATTATTCTTAACCGTCATTAAAAAGTTCCCAAGTGAATTTAGCCATAAACCATACACTAACCCAATTTCTGAAATAAAATACTGAAAAGCTGTCCGTTATGGACAGCTTTTTGCATAAACGGACAAAGCTTTGACCTTGGACCTAACCTGAAGGTATTTACTGTTATTGAATTCAAAAGATAATATCCAATAAATTGCAGGTAGTTTATTACTTTTGTGGGTTAATTTAAAAATCGGCTTTATGCTTGGATCCCCTGTATTGTTATTCCTTGATATAAGTGGCGGGGAGCTATTGGTTATCATGCTGGTAGTATTTCTGGTTTTTGGCCCTGAAAAGATGCCTGATATGGCCCGCAAAGCAGGAAAGCTTATGAACCAAATGAAAAAGGCATCGAACGACCTTACCCGTGAATTTAAAAAAGAAACTTCAAGCATACAGACTGAAATAAATGCGGCCCATACCAAAGTTGATGAGCAACTGGAAAGCGTGAGGCGTGAACTTAATCGCACCAAAGCACAGGTTGTGAACGACATGAGCATGGATCAAAAACCTGAGCCATCCAACGAAACCGCAATTCCAAGTGAAAAACCTTTGGCGGAAACAAATACTACCGAAGCCAAACCAAATACAAGCCCCGAACCCAAAACCTCGGAATAATAAATCATTTGCAAAAACGTTTCAATAAGCGTTGCATACAATCATTTTTGTAAAGTACATCAATTTAATATGAGAATAAAACTCCTGCTTTTCACGTTCATTTTCAGTATGATGGCATTTCCTGTGCTTGCGCAGAACCGTTCTTTGCGTGCTGCCGACGATGCTTTTAAAAATATGCAGTACAATGTGGCCGTGAGCAAGTACAAAAAAGCATTATCGAAAGCGAAAGCCAAACCCGACAAAGAGAAAATTTCGTTCCAAATAGCTGAATGTTATAGAATTACCAATAGCACAAAGAAAGCTGAACCTGCTTATAAACGTTTGGTGAAAACAAAATTTGCCGAATCCAACCCATTGGTTTTCCTTTATTTGGCCCAGGCCATGAAATCGAACGAGAAGTATAAGGATGCCATACCTTATTTTGAGAAATATTCGGAAATGGTCCCTGACGACCCTTTGGGGAAAAATGGCGTACTTTCGTGTACCTTGGCCCAGGAATGGATTGATAGTCCAACAAAGTTGAAGATTACTATCGAGAAAGTGTTAAACTCCAAGGAATCGGACTTTTCAGCCACGTATTCCGATAAACTTTACAATACGGTTATTTTTACATCAACCCGCGATGCTGCAACCGGTAAAGATATGGACAACTGGACCGGACAAAATTTCAGCGATTTGTTTATTTCAAAACTTGACCCCAAAGGCCAATGGTCAACGCCCGTACAGCTCGAAACCGGTAACGTTGTGAATACCGAGGCCAACGAAGGAAACCCTGCGGTAAACAGCAAATTCAACCAAATGTATTTTACCCGCTGCTCCAACGATAAAAGCACTTTACAGGGCTGCAAAATCATGGTATCCAAACGTGCGGGCCGCAATTGGGGCGAACCCAAAGCACTTGATCTGGGAGGCGACAGCACAACGGTTTTCGGCAACCCATCTATTAGTCCCGACGAGCTTACATTATTGTTTACCAGCGATTTGCCGAATGGAAAAGGGGGCAAGGATATATGGGTTTCAACCCGCAAGTCAGCAACCGAAAATTTCGGAAGGCCATTAAACGCAGGCCCAGTTATAAATACTCCCGGCGATGAAATGTTCCCTTTTATGCGCAACGATACCTCCATGTATTTTTCGTCGAACGGGCATCCGGGAATGGGCGGGCTTGATGTTTTCCGTTCCACTTTTACCAACGACGAATGGACAAAACCAGTCAACCTTCAGGTTCCTATAAATTCGGCAGGTGATGATTTTGCCCTGGTTTTCCATCCCGAAGAGGACAAAGGGTTTTTCTCCTCTAACCGAAAAGGAGGCAAAGGAAGCGATGACTTATATTCATTTGTAAACCCACCGGTAATTTTTACCCTTTCGGGAGTTGTTAAAGACGATAACACTTTGCAATTTATACAAGGGGCAGTTATTAAACTTACAGGTTCTAACGGTACAAGCGTTGAAGCAAAAACCGATGCAAAAGGATTTTACAGTTTTGGCAAAACGCAGATTAAACCCAATACAACCTACGAGCTTATTTGCTTAAAAAACAGTTATTTCAATAAAAAAGCCAAGGAAACAACCGTTGGGCTTGAAAGCAGCAAGGATTTCGTTATAGATTTCAGGCTTGAGCCAATTCCCGACAAACCCGTTGTGCTACCCGATATTTTGTACGATCTTGCTAAATGGGATTTAAAACCTCAATACCAGGATTCGTTGCAGGGATTGATAAAGACTTTGGATGAAAACGAAACAATAATCATAGAACTTGCATCGCACACCGACTCCCGTGGTTCCGACGAAAGCAACGATGTGCTCTCGCAAAAACGTGCCGAATCGGTAGTTAATTACCTGATAGACCGTGGTATTGACCCCGACAGGCTTATTGCAAAAGGATATGGCGAACGCGTTCCACGCAGGTTGGCAAAGGATGTTACAAAGGATGGCTTCGTTTTCAAATCGGGGACTTTGCTTTCGCAAACTTTCATTGATTCCCTTGCCACCAAACCGGAGCAAGAAGCTGCATATTCGCTCAACCGCCGTTCGGAATTCAGGATTATAAGCAAAGATTTTGTACCAAAAACGCAGAACCAAGCTATCAATAACCAAACCCAAAAGGTTAGCATTCAGGTTAATCCAGAAGATAATGTAATCCCCTTTACTTCAAGCACAGACAATTCATTCACATTTGATGCTGTTGTGAATGGTCATTCAACCCAGATTACAGTAAGCACCGATGCCACAGGATTAAGTTTTTCGGTTGATGAAACTTTGAAAATGCTGAAATCGGGAGCTCTCGGAAAAACTGATTTTGATGGCGATGCCGAAAAAATACTTGGCAACAACTCGGTTGCCGACAAATCCATTTTCACGGTGGGTGAAATCAGTATTGCAACAAAGTCAGCATTTGAATTAGAGGCTACAGTTCTGCAAAAGCAGAAAATTGCAATTTTGATGAACGAAAAAATACTAAAGAAATTCGGGGCATATACCATTGATAAAGAGAAGAAACAGATTGTGTTTAATTGATTTATGCACTAATATAAAAGCAGCATTTTGAAAAAACTGACCTTGATTCTGTCCCTAATCGGACTGATTGCAAATGCTTATTCTCAATCAACACTGATTTGGTCTGATGATATTACAACTGGACTTTCGAACTATTACTCGCAGTATCCTACAATTCAGAACGTTTCTGACACAATAAAGGTAATTGGTAAAACAAATACCAGCACGGGTCAAAGATTGTCAATTGTAAATTATGACCTTAGTGGTAACACAATCTCAACTAAGACCTTTGGAAATGATTCGGTTATAAATAATACGTTAATTGACTATAAATTTGACTTAACTAATCATGTGTACCTTCTACAGGATGAAAAATTGGGATTTTACAAATCAAAAATTGTGCTGCAGAAATACTCTTTGGACGGCAACTTGATTTGGGTCGAACAAATTTATAATACCAACGATACTTCTTTTAAACCTGTTTCAATAGGATTAATAAATGATTCATGCCTTTTTGTTACTGCATTCAAGGTATATGATTACCCTTTAGTTCCAGGTGATGTTATTGACACAAAAAGTCTTCCGTATATTTATGCTTACAATTCAAATGGGAACGAACAATGGGAAAGGGAGTTTAACCCAAATTCTGAAATAAGTCACTTTTCTTACGGCATTATTCCATACAACAATACCGCCTTACTTTTTGGTGCGAATTATTCTTCCAATAGGTGTTTGGTTAAAGTTGGCTTGGACATGTCTATAACTACAATTAATGATATTGAATTAGAAAATGGCACCAACAAGGTTCTATTCACTTCCGATAATCAACTTATTATATCCGGTTTAAGCTACAGGATTTCCAAAATAGATTTGAATGGAAATCAGATATGGACAAAGAATTATAGCACAAATTTGCCGGCCAATGTTTACGGTGATGAAATCAGATCAATGATTCAAGATAGTGCCGGAAACATCTATGTAACCGGGAAACATTATGGGGATGAATATGGGACATCAAATTATTCAAATGCCGACATCCTAACCCTTAAATACGATAACAATGGCAATCTGATTTGGCAGAACAGATATGAATACGGTGTTAATAATGCTGATATTGGGAATATCATTAGGTTAAAAAACGGACAAATATACGTAGGTGGACAAAGCCAAAGACTTGGTGTAGGAACAGATTATGATTATACAATAGTAAAGATTGATTCAGCCACTGGAGTAACAACAGGTGTTTACAGATATGATGGAATCGCAAATGGGGATGACGCTTTATCTTCCCTGTACATTTTCAATAATGGGAATGTAGCCTTAACAGGATTGAGTTTTTTAAACTCACAATATAGCTGGACAACTCAATTACTTTCAGATGTTATATTATCGGTTACAGATTTAAGTTTATCCAACTTTATTGAAGTTTATCCAAATCCTGCAAGCAGTGGAGACTTTTTAATAGTAAAAGGATCCAATTTTCAGGAGTACTCATTGGTTTCATCAATTGGACAAGTAGTACAGCAGGGTAGCTTCAAAGAAAATGGGGTTCAGGGTATTAAACTTGGAAAAATATCGTCTGGCATTTATTTACTTTTCTTAAAAACAGACAAAGGATTAATAACAAGGAAAATGATTGTGAAATAGAAATATTTTACAAATCGGACTCTTAAGGCAAGTTAAATCACCAACCAAAATGACCGACAAATATTCGCAAAGAGGTGTTTCGGCAGCTAAAGAAGATGTGCATCAAGCTATTAAGAACATAGATAAAGGTTTGTTCCCGAATGCTTTCTGTAAGGTTGTGCCCGATTTGTTGGGCAACGATCCCGAATATTGTTGTGTAATGCATGCCGATGGAGCTGGGACAAAATCTTCGCTTGCTTATATGTATTGGCGAGAAACCGGCGACATTTCGGTTTGGAAAGGCATTGCACAGGATGCTGTGGTTATGAATACTGACGATTTGCTTTGCATTGGTATAACGGATGGGATTTTGCTATCGTCAACCATTGGCAGGAACAAAAACCTGATTCCCGGAGAGGTGATAAGTGCAATAATAGAAGGCACAGAAGAATGCCTTCAAATGATGCGCGAAAATGGGATCGGCATACATTCAACCGGTGGCGAAACAGCCGATGTTGGCGATCTTGTAAGGACAATTATTGTTGACAGCACAGTAACGGCAAGGGTTCGCAGGAGCGATATCATCGAAAACAACATACAACCCGGCGATGTAATTGTCGGGCTGGCATCATTTGGTCAATCCAAATACGAAACTGCTTACAACGGAGGAATGGGCAGCAACGGGCTTACTTCTGCAAGGCACGATGTTTTTAGCCACGAATATGCAGGCAAATATCCCGAAAGTTTCGACAAATCCATTGCCAATGAACTTGTTTATTCCGGAAAGCTAAAATTGACCAATGCAACCGAAATCCCGGAAGTGGATGCCGGAAAGTTAGTCCTTTCCCCTACACGCACTTATGCACCGGTAATCAGGGAAATAATTGAGAAACACCGCGCTGATATTCATGGAATGATACATTGCAGCGGTGGCGCACAAACCAAAGTGCTGCATTTTATCAACAACCTGCATATTATTAAAGACAGACTTTTTCCCGTTCCACCCTTATTTAAAATGATTCAGCAGCAGTCGGGCACACCGCTTCGGGAGATGTACCAGGTTTTTAACATGGGGCACCGTATGGAACTTTATGTACCCGAACAGCTTGCAAATGAAATTATTGCAATTTCCGAGAACTATGGAATAGCAGCAAAAATTGTTGGCCGGTGCGAGGCTTTTGACGGCAAAAAACTCACAATTACAACTGAATCAGAAACTTTCAGTTATTAGTTCA
>CAJAXK010000254.1 GCA_903946925.1 uncultured Bacteroidales bacterium
AGGTGTCGCCAAACCCGGGTACGGTGCGGGAGGCCTTGGTGATAATGGTCTCACCTTTGGTGCGGAAAGACCCGCATTTGGATGGCTGTTTTTGTGTCATGATAAATAAGTTTATTGGTTTATGCTTATTTATCGGTAAACACTTATTTTTGTAACTGATTGGGCTGGCCTACCGGAGGTTTAGTTCAACAAACGCTATAGCAAATGCGGGTATGCGTGATCGTTGAAACATTTGAAATCTTTACATACATTTGTGCTGGCAGACAGTTGAGCAACAATTTAATCCCGCACTTGCCATAGCGTCATCCGTTAGCAAACATAATAAGAATAAATACCAACCTCAAAAAAACTTGAAGCCATGAAAACCCTGAAGTCAATTATTCTGATGATTTTGATACCATTTTCAATTTCTGCGCAAGACTTTATGACCATTGGAGATGTATTCAATTTTGAGGTTGGTGATGAATTTCACTTAGAAGGAAGAGGATTATATCAACCTCCGAATGCTGATAGAATTACTATTTCCGGCAAATATTATTCTCTTGATAGCGATACAGTATTTTATGTCCAAGATCATGACTCTTACTATGTCACAATTGAGAATTATGAAACACATTTTCATTTTTGGACAAAAACAGATACTGTTTCATATTCAAATCTGGAATTGCCAATTAATCAAAGTGATTATTGGATCTCATACGATACAGCTATGGTCACTTATGATACAATAAATGCCAATTCTATCGATTATTGCCAAAAACTTATAAACGGATATTATTATACCAGAAATCCGTTTGAACCGGTATATTTTAGCTCGCTCTATGGAGAAGGGTTAGGATTAGTAAAGAGTTATTACTATGAACCTGCTGGTTTTTCGATGTATGACAATGTCATCTTTTATTATAAAAAGAATGGAGTGAGTTGTGGTATTCCTGATACCACAGCTTTGTCCTTAAATGAGAATAACTTACCAAAAGGTTTCAATATTTATCCAAATCCAGCAAAAAGTTTCCTTATAGTTGAAAATATAATGAACCTTGAAATTGAATCAATTACAATGTTTGACTTAAATGGGAAAATACTCAAACAATTTGACTTAAACTTATCGTATTTTAACATCTCGGATTTAGCTCCAGGAATCTACATTTTAAAAGTTTCATGTAGATCGGGGGAGTTGATGAAAAAAATAATTATCGAATAAAGAGCAATAAATTACGTTTGCTAACAGCACCTATGCCCAATAGCCTATGGAAGTGCAACTTGAAACATTGTACCCCGCAGAAACATTGTAACGGATGATACTGATGAAGCCCGCAAAACGGCTACTGGGCATAGCTGCGGAACGTTATATGTAATTGTAAAAACACAGCCTTAAAAAAATCGGAGTTCGTTTGCAATCGAAATTCAAGCTAAAAGAGCTTGAAATGCGTGAAAACAGACAGGCGTCGAGAAAGGATTTATCGGAAGCCTGACTGCTTGCAGGCAATGATTTTCGAGGAAATGAAAATCAATTTCGAATGCAAACGAATACCGATTGAGAAATATTGTTTTAAGGCTGTATTTTTGTGGTTAAGAAGGATAACCACTTATTTTTCTTAATTTTGACAACAGCCCCAATGATTATCAAACATACTCACAAGGGCTGTTTTAAGGGGTCAAAATGAAGAAACAACAACA
>CAJAXK010000255.1 GCA_903946925.1 uncultured Bacteroidales bacterium
ATGGTTTCCAAATCTTTAGAACTGCTATTGCCGCTGATGTATTCGGTATATTCAACCACTGTAGGCGATACATTGACAATTTTCCCTGAAATGAATTTATTGAGATCGGAATTTGAGAAATTCCCATACCCCATCTCTTCCACAACATTGTTGCTAAACTGGGCACTCTGATAATCTTTACCGGTATATAAACTGAAGCCGCCGTACCTTGAGCCTTTAAAAAGCACTTCATCATTTTTAAAATCGGTTGGCTTTATGCAAACGGTAACTTTGTTACTCAGGGCATACGTGATTGTACCCAATTTTTCGTTTTTTGTGGTACGGATAATTTTACCTGCAACTGGCTCTTTTTCAAGGAGTGATGATGCTACTTTGGTTTCTTTGTAGGGTTGCACAGGCTGTTTTAGTGAAGTTTCTATCCAGCTTTTCAATTGATCATCAGTTGGCAGGTTTGGCTGGGTTTTGGCAGTAACAAAAGCAAAGAATGTATCGTCAATATCAATTTTTGCGCGAATAGCATCAAAATCCTTGAGCGAAATGCCATCAATATTATCTTTCACATAATTGTATTCCCATTCAATTCCGGGTATGGCATCTTTCTCAAAGAAATTAGAAACCAATTCGTAAGTAAGCCTTCCTGATTCGGTTTTGTCACGCTCCTTGTACTGTTTTTCGTAATCGGATAGGATTGAAGCTTTTGCCCTCGTCAATTCATCAGCGGTAAAACCATATTTTTTCACCCTCATGCTTTCGGTTACCAATGCTTCAACTGCTTGCTGGAGTTGGTTAATGCCGCACATGGCACCACCATTATAGCTTTCGTAGCCGCGTGCCCAACCGCCGCCAACATAAGCATAAGCATAAACAAATGGCGGTGTGGCCGAATTTTTCAATTCTTCGAAACGTGCAGACAACATACTAAAACACAAACCCTCAATCACTTTATCGCGGTAATCGCCAACTGTTGTTATTGGAGTGCGCGGATGTGAACTGCCACTTATTGAAATGGAGATCCTATCAGCTTCTTCATCGCTCAATACCATTGCCCTGTTTTTGGCAAATGGTTTAACCTCAAAAGTTTCGGGCCTTTGCCTTGGATTAGCTGGATTTTTATATTTGCCCAATTTTTCGATTATCATTTTCTCGGCATCGGCAACCGGCATATCGCCAACTACAATAACTGCTTGAAGATTAGGGCGGTACCAGTCGGCATAAAACTGTCTTAAAACCGATTGGTCGAAGCCTGAAATAATGGAATCCTTACCAATTGGCAAACGGCTGCCATATTTTGACGAATTGAACATGGCGGGAAGCCATTTTTTCATCATCCTGTCGTCGGCGCCTTTTCCAAGCCTGCTTTCGGCAAGTATAACACCACGTTCTTTTTCAATTTCGTCGGAAGTAAGCAAAGCCGAACCGCTCCAATCGGCAATAACGGTGAAAGCTTTTTCCAGCTTTTCGGGATCATCGCTTGGAACCGGCAAAATATACACGGTTTCATCAAATCCTGTATAGGCATTCAAATCGTTTCCAAAAGCAACCCCAATACTTTGCAGGTAATGCACAAGCTCGTTGTTAGGGAAATGCTCCAATCCATTGAAATTCATGTGCTCCATAAAGTGCGCAAGCCCTTGTTGCGAATCGTCCTCGAGGATGGCACCGGCATTTACGGCCAATCGCAGTTCGACCTTGTTTTTTGGTTTTTGGTTGTACTTGATGTAATACTTTAGCCCATTGTCGAGCGTTCCGATTTTTATATCGGGGCTGACCGGAATTTTTGCCGATAAATCGGTGGTTTTTTGTGCAATTGCCCCCGAACTTACCAGTAAAAAGGCAAGAAACCAGGAAAAGAAGAGTTTTTTCATACTTGGTTGGATTTAAAAATGATACATTTATGCGTTAGGCATGGGTTTAGCATGTAGTTTTTTAATGGAGTAAAATTATTAAATAAGTTCAGATAAATAGGTGATTTTCAAATAAAATGATTTTTGGGCGAATGCAATCCGGATAGACTTTTTCCCACCCTAAATTGTTACGCTTGATGGGAATGATGTGCTCTTTTATTAGCCTAACAGTTGACGCAATGGCACAACGGGAAAAGATTGCTGCTCTTCAAAGCCAGAACAAATGGATATAAAGAACCCAAATGTTTCAACGTTCACAGCAAAACCGCATTTGTTAGAGGGTTTGTTATTATGGGCAGGATTTCTTTCTTAGAATGATATGCCGATAATAATACTTAAAGCATCCAAGCTATTATCGTCATACTCGTAAAATTTAAGTTTTTGCAAATCATAGCCAACGCCAACATTCAACGCAGCTTTATCTGATACCTTGTAACTAACACCTAATGTTGGGTTAATTAGAAAACCAAATCCTTTAAATTCATTCATTGCATTAAAAGAATAACCTAAACCTAAAGATAAATAAGGAGATATTTTATTGTCTATGAAATTAGCTCTAAAATCTGCAAAAATCGGAATTAATGCAGCTTCTTCATAAAAATAGTAACGCACTCCAGTTCCAAGTCCCAATGAGAAATATGGATTTATTTGATAAGCATTGATGATGTTTACTTTCAACCTGTTCAAACGATAAGCCCCAACACCATATTGAAATCCCATTTCGACAATTCCTTTATACCCTGATTCAAATACTTTGCTATTCATTGAAATACCATTTTTATCTTTAAATGGTTCTTTTCTTAATTTCTCAATCTCGTTCATTGGATGAACAAAAACATTTCTACAGTTACTTTCAGTCTTTATTGATTTGTTTAGAATTTGCTCTTCAATTATTCCTCCAGTAATACTCACATTTCTCAAGCATACTAAATCTTGATAAACACTATGAGTAAAAGCTAAATTAGCAGCAAATGTAAATAAGGCTAACACCAAATATTTTTTCATACCAAATCATTATTTTTTTTCTACTTCTATGTTTTGTAGAATAAATAAACCCCGTTGTTTTATGTGGTTTCTGGTCTCCACTTTTAATTTTAATATAGCAGTCGGAATCAGTCAGTATTAATTCTCCGTGGTTAGTCTGTCTGCTCGCCGTGTCGTTATATACTTGACTATAACGGCAGTCTGTCTTGTAACCTAAATGAATGTCGCTGAGAATTGAATAATCGCCTTCACATTCGACCAGGTACTCATTGAATTTACTCAGGAGAAACAGTTTTTAGACAGACTGACGGCTGATGCTATAGCATGTGCGGGATTAGATTGTTCTGCATTTTCATGCCAGCACAAATGTATGTAAAGATTTCAAATGTTTCGACGAACACGCAACTTAGCGAAGCGGTCTCTTGAGCGTAGCTCAAAAACCTGCATTTGCTTTGGCGTTTATTAGCGGCTCGTTGTTTATTTTTCGTCTTCAATGTATTCTAAAATGTCACCTGGTTGACAGTCTATCGCTTTACAAATAGCTTCTAAGGTGCTAAAACGGATTGCTTTTGCCTTTCCAGTCTTTAAGATTGAAAGGTTAGATAATGTCAAATCAACTCTTTCAGAAAGTTCGTTCAGAGAAATTTTCCGCTTTGCCATCATCACGTCTAAGTTTACAATGATTGGCATAGCTTATACGGTTAAATCGTTTTCGTTTTGGATTTCAACTCCCCGTGAAAAAATAGTTGCAATTACATAAATTACAGCCGCCATCAGGATAAATGCCTGACTGTCTGCCCAAAACTGGTTTAAACTGTCAATAACATATCCCTGTTGTTGTAAATTTTTTGCTGTTTCCCGGGCTAAGTAGCTCAAGATTCCTATTGAAAAAGTGTAATAACTCATTATATAAATCTGTCTCGATACAAAGCTACTGAAGGGTTTTGTCATATTTATTTTACTCACTAATCTGATGACAACATAAAACAGTACAGCCTTTAAAATTGAGATGACCAGGATAAAACTATACATACTGAAAAAAGTCCATTTACTCCTTTCATACATTTCACTTAAGTCCAACTTTTGATATAAATTTTGGACAAATTCGGGCTTGAAGAGACTGAAAATAAAATTGACTATCAAGCCTCCGGCTTCAATGCATAAACCAACGAAGATGATCCAGGAAACAATCTTTAAGACTAAAAATACGAAGTTGTTTGTTTTTGACATAATTGTTAAGTGTTTAAATTA
>CAJAXK010000256.1 GCA_903946925.1 uncultured Bacteroidales bacterium
AAGAAGTTAACGGTTAAATGGAAAAGGGTTAATAGTTCTCGATCTACAATTTTTTCAAACAAGTGAACCCTGATATAGTTTTGAAAACTTCATGTACAGAAGCATCTTTCGCATCAATAACCAAAGGGTTTTGTAGCATCCAACTTTCAATCACCATTTCGAGGAATTTTTTTCTGACTGTCAGTATCAAAGGTATATCGCTATTGATTATCAAATCGTTGAGGCTCAATCCCCAGCCTTGTCCCTGTAATTCCCATGCGCCGATTTCATCAATAATAACTATTTGTTTATCAATGTTTTGTCCCACCGAAAGTGCATCGCGCCCAAAAACTATCGCTTCTTGCCTGAAAAAGTACCTGCCTACTTGGGCCATATCTTTATTTGCCTCGGTTTGAGAAAGTGGCATTATTTTGTTTGTTGAAAGATCAATCAGGTTATAACCCATCTTTTCCCCATTTTCGAAAATGGCAGGTGCAATTATCCCTCCTGTTTTGATGCCATATTCCTTAAACCGGGCGGCAAGGGCTGTTGTCAGCGAAGTTTTTCCACTTCCTATTTCGCCAGTAATTATCACCACGTTGCTCTTCTTTTTCATGGTAAGCGCAACTTTTTGCAGCCAAAATTCCGACTGAGCAACAATTTGCCTGATTACACCGACTGGTCTCTTAAAAATATCCTTTACCGAGGGCAGGTTCGCGATTACAAATGGCAAAGTTTCAAAGGCAATTTCGAGTGCAAGTGGAAGTTGGCGGAAGGAAGTGCGGAGAAAGAAATTTCGTATTACAGGGTTGCTCAGTTCTTTACCAATCACCGAAAAGCTCACAATCATCACGGCTGCCCGGAAGTTCATCTGCAAGCCTATCAACAAGCCATCGGAAACCGTTAACTGTGCCGATTGAAACTGAGCAAACAGAAAACTCGAAAGCATGGTAATTGTGATAAAAAAGATCCAGAATTTAGGTTTTAACAGTGGCCTTAGGGCCGATTTATAGCGTACAGCCCAAATTATAATAAGCAAAATACCTGAAGGTAGCCACCAAAATACATCCAAAAAATTCATCATCAGCAAAACTGCTATCATCCCAAGAAAATTGAAGCCTAACCAGATTAGCGAATAGCGCAGGTTTGAAGATTGGTTCCTTGATTTTACGCCGGACATTGATTTTTTGTCGGAACTTAACAACGGCATACTTTTTTCTACAGAAGTTTTTCCAATATAAATTCCAATTGCCGCCGACAGCAGCCCAAAAACCAAATAGAAAATCCACAATGTGAAAATGGGCATCCAAACAGTGCTGAAGTGCATTTGAAGCTGTTTTTCCGCAAATTTTACCAGCGAAGCATACAAATCAACAATGTTTAACCCATAGAAGAACAGATAGTTGGCTATTTTTTGAAAAAAATTCCACGACATGGCCAGCAAACTGCCAACCACAAAACCGAGCATATTTTTGCCAATCAGCCTGACCGAAAGCTCCAATAGCAATGCCTCCGATAAAATGGCAATCATGGGGCCAAATATTACAGCACTTGGCGAAACTGCCTTCATCAGTGCACAAATTAGCCCTGAACGCCAGATCAAGCCTTTTTCAGGCCATTGATAACTGACCGAAACCAATAAAATTATCCCTATGGAAGTGAGGGAAATGCTACTGAACGGCACATGCAGGTTGTGCAGGAAACTGCCAAGCACTATTTCGGACGAAGCCCAAAGGCAGCCCAAAACAGAGGCTTTTAGCCAAATAATGTTTAAATGCCGTTCAGGATTCATTTATAATGCAGGTTTTGATGGCGCATTTATTAAAAAGATGGAACCCGGCTGCTCCTTCGGCAATGAGTTGCATAGCCATTTTGCTGTCTGTAATCCGAGTTGACCCAATAATATTTACGCCGTGCTTAAACAGTACATCAGGCAAAAGGCTGCTTGTTGGGCCAACCAAAATCACTTGTTTATCCGTTGGGATTTTATCCAAAAGGTCATCAATGGTATTATTGGCTAAGGAAGCTCCAGTAATAATCACAATATCAGACTGTAAAATGGTTTTTTTAGCATGAAGGCCTGCAACCAGAAATTGTTGGTATTCGTCAGGGACTGCTTTTGTGTTAAGTTCCAGGATGCTCAGGTGCGAATTGCTTGCTGAAATTTTTTTCATGTACGACAAAAATGCCCCAATCAGGCAGATATTCTTGCCGCAATCTAAATCTAATAGTGCAATGGGATCAAGGTTTTCGATAGTTTTATATTGCGATTCGGCAATCAATTCTGCCGAAATAGCATTCATGGCAGCAAGTTGAACGGTCTTGATAAATCCTGTTGTATTGTTGTGGTTAAATAGTTCGGCAACAGTGTTTCCTGAAAAATTTCCGGGTGAAAAATCGCCAAAACCATTTTTCCTGTTTTGGGTGCAAGTATCAGACTCGTTCAGATTGGTATTTGCCATCCCACAATAACCGCTCGACAATTTCACAGCCATAAAATAGATACCGGCAACAAATTGTTCAATTACTACCGTGTTGAACCGTTCGCCATATCTTGTTTTTATTGTTGAGTAGGTTTCTTCAAGTATCACGGGTGGAATTTGTTAAGTGCAAAATTATTTTAGTTCGGGTGGAATGAAAATTAAATTTAGCCAAGCCGATAGTGCTGTAATTAGAGTAAAAGGTTTAGGTATTAAGTTATGGATATACGCTAGATTAGGTGTGTTTTGATAAAATGCTTTCAAAAACCTCACCCCCATCCCCTCTCCTTGAAAAAATGAGAGGGGTGCCTAAACCCTGCAAATTCGGGCAGGCAAATAAATCCCCTAATCTTCAATGTCATTGCTTCTTGCCTTCATCTAACTAAAAGTAAATTGCTGATACAGAGGCTATTTAAAAGAGATAGTTGCTGCTCTTTTTTTGCTAAGTTAGTTCCAATTATCGTTTCAGTATATTCACCAACCACCATTTTCTATTCTCCATTTTCTATTAACTATTCCCCATTCACCATTTTCCAATAACTATTTTCTATTAACCATTTCCCAACAACCATTAACCAATAACCATTAACTATTTCCCCTTCAAAAGATTCGCCTCATAAATTTTTACATACTTCACGAAAACATAAAATGAACCAAAGAGCGACCATACAAAACCAGGAAAGCCATTCAGAAAATTGCGCCTGATAAAATACTGTTTGATAAATTCCAACGGAAGTCTGAGCAAAGGTTTGAGTTTGCCGACCTTTTTGTTGTTTTTCAGGGCTTCGTTTTTATAAATTTCGGCATAATCGTTAAATTTTTGGAAAAAGTGGTTCAAATCCATGTAGCTACAATGCAGCATTTCGTTTTTTAATTTGCCCACATCGCCCTTAATTTCAACACCTTCATGCAATTTCAGCATATTAAAGTTGCCTTTTGTTTTATCAAACAGGCGGAGGTGAGGCTGTTTATTTTCGGAACCATATTCAAATGCCTTTTTCATAAAAATCAATGTAATAGGCACATAAAACCCCGCTTTTGAAATGTTTGGGGATGAAAGCAGTTCGATTATTTCCTGCTTCAAGGCATCTGAAACCACTTCATCGGCATCAATAGCCAAAATCCAGTTGTTAGAGGCTTTTTCGACACCGAATTTCTTTTGTGGGCCAAATCCTAAAAAAGGCTGAACATATACCTTACAATTGTTGTATCCGTTACAAATTTCGACCGTGCCATCGGTGCTGCACGAATCTATAACAATAATTTCATCACACCATTTCACAGAATCGAGTGTCTGGCGGATGCGGCTTTCTTCGTTATAGGCAATAATTACAACGCTTAGTTTGTGCATGATAAGGCTTTAGGTGTTGGTTGTCAGTGTTTTGGAAATTGTAATGGTAAATTGGGTCAAAAAGTTTCCAAATATAAAGCTATTTCTGCAAGGGACAATTTGTAAGGTTTGGGCTTTCGCTGAAATGACAGGTAAAATAAGCCGTAAAGTCTTATTTTGCCTGTCATTAAATTATTCAATTGCTTCTATTACAATGTGATAAATATGTTTGTTTTAACACCCACCACCCGAGGATGCTTCTTTTTTCACAGGGGCAACTTTCTTTTTCACGGTTTCGGTTGTCTTGGTTGCAGTTTTATCTGTAGATTTAGGAGCGGTTAGTGCTTTCAGCGCAGCCGTATCAATAAGAGGGGTTTCGCTAAATTGGGGAAGAAGTTTAGTAATCGAATCGGGGTTTGGATCAAGTTGTACATAGTTACCGGTAAACAAAAGTGCGTTTTTATATCCTATTTGTTGTAGCATCATCCACGGGCCATTAGCTTGTTGTTGGCTTTCGCCATATATTATTGCCTTTTGACCTGCCTTTTCAATATCACGTAAAGTTGCTTTGCTTGTTTTTTCAAACAATTCGCGGACAGGGATATTTATGGCATTTTTAACATGTCCGCGTTCAAAGGCAATGGAATTACGTATGTCAATAAACATAGTTTTACCGGTACTATCCTTCAATAAAGAAACTGCTTGTTCGGGTGTGATAACCAATGCGGGATTACCAAGTAAAGCAAGGCTTTCGGATGTATTCAAGGTGTATTTAATATCTGGTCTTCTCAGGGTGACCAATCCAATAATTATTACCAGCACAATAGCAACTACAGTTATTGTGAGCCGGTTGGTTTTATTAAGTTCGTCCATGGTTTTCTGTGTTTTGCGCGATTATTTAACAGCCGCCACCCGATGATGCCTCGGAAGCCTTTTTAACGACGTTTACCTTTTTCTTAACTGCTTCCTTTTTGGGGCTTACCGACATTTCCGGGCTACCGAAGAAGTGCTGGCATGCAGCTATCCTGAATTGGTAAAGATCCAAATCCTTGGCAGAAGCAGTTGCGGTTGGTTTTTCGGTTTTAACGATAGTGCTGAACCATTTGTTTATGCCGCCTTGCATTACATAAATCCTTTGGACGCCCATCCTTTTACAGATAATCCAAACCTGATCGGATGTTACATCTGAATTTGAAAATAAAACCTTGTCAATCTCCCCTTGGTTCAGTATTTCCTGCGAAGCAACCGTTAGCAGCGAGTCGGCTGGCATATTAATTGCTCCTGGAACCGAAAATGCCTTATACTGTGATTCGGCCCTAACATCAATCAGCAATAAAGTAGGGTCTTTTTTTACAAGCCTGTCGGTGATATCATCAGTTGTCAGGAACCTTGAAGGGTCATCAATTGCTGCAAGAAGGAGTTCGGGTTGCACTTGCTTTGTTGTATCCTTTGCAGGCATAAAGAGGATTCCAACGCCCAATGCTATTATTATCCCTGCTAATAACAGATATTTTTTGTTCATATTCTTTACGCTTAGTAATCAACTTTTTTAACCTTTTTTTCAACCAAAGCCGCCCCATAAAACATCCCTACGGCTGCCACAATCAACAGGAATGCAAAAACGGTACTGCGCATTCCGAGGAGATCGTATATTTTGGCATCTCCCAAATTCTGGCTGTTATATATGCCTTGAAACAAGGGATAAAGTTCAGAGAAAATGAACACGCCAATAAATAAACCACCACTGAAAAACATGGCATCAATTTTCCCGATAGCCACGCCTGTAAAACTGGTGCCCGGGCAAAAGCCTCCTAAGGCGAACCCAAACCCCATTATGATGCCTCCGATAATGGCCGACATTATATAATATGGGTTAATGTAAAGCATGGACATATCCATCCAGCCCATGTAATCGAAATAAAAAATCCCTGTCATGGCTGTTATGGCAGCGGTAAAAAACACGCGCAACACTACAAAATCGTAACCAAAAAAGGTCCCCATGATTTTGCGGGAGGAAGAAAAACCGGAAGCTTCGAGCGAGAAGCCGAAACCAACCCCAAGCAACAATGCAATTACATTGTTCCAGGTTTCGGGTATAATACCCATGGGAATAAGAGGTCCTACCATATATTTTTTTATTTTAAATGCGATTGAATTGATTGAGTTGATTGAGTTGATTGATGGGATTGATGGGATTGATGGGATTGATGGGATTTAGGAATTGGGAGGTGCGAATAATCTTTAAAAACCTTTCAACCCATCAACCCATCAACCTTAACACCTAAATCCACAATTTCTTAAAAATCCATGAAAACAGATATGCCGAGCCAAAAATTGCCATCATGGTAACTATGCCCGAGGCCGAAAGTACAGCCATCCCGCTTAAGGCAGCGCCACTTGTACATCCGCGGGCAAACTGGGAACCTACCCCAAAAAGTATTCCGCCAACCAATGCTGCTACAAGCCTGGTTCGGTTTGTTATTTTTGGCGAATGTTCAATCTTAAATTTTAACCGGCCATAAAGTGTGCCAGACAGAAAACCACCAACAATTACGCCTATAACCTCGAAAACCAGCCAATTACTCATCGGACTGGCATCGTCGCTAAGGAATTTGCTGTAGTATTTGTTGTTATCAGCATGTACCGGTGCAACAGTATGTACTGCTGACACCACTGAGCTTTTAACTGCACCACTTGCACCAAGTCCACGACCGGTAATGTAATAGGTGCCGAAAAGCACCAAGCCTAATAATACACCACCCAAATATGGGTTGATATAGAAGGATCCATCTCGTTTATTCTTTGCCATGGTCAACTATTTTTTGTGTTTATTTTTTTGTGTTTTTGAAAGTATTTAACAGTCTGGAAATCAAAAGTAACACCTGCTTCCTTCTCCTTGTCCCCCCTCTCCTTGTCGTTTTATCTCCACAATCTGATGATACCCAAATCAGCAATCCGCAATCCGCAATTGGTTATTGGGTTAATGGTTATTGTCCACAATCCGCAATTGGTTATTGGTTATTGGTTATTGGGTTAATGGTTGTTGTCCGCAATCCGCAATCCGCAATCCGAAATCCCTAATAAAGATACCTTGTAATCTGCCCTGCCTCAACCATTATAAACCTGAATATCAGTCCTCCTATCAAAACCAGGATGGCCGGGATTACAATAGGAACTTTGAACCCTATGAGTTCGAGGATTTCGAGAACCGCTGGAAGAAGAAGTCCCAGGAAGATTACAAATACAAAGAATGGGACTGTAAATTCACCGCCAAGGAACAATTGAGCTGCCTGTATCTGTACTTCGGATCCTGCAAGAAACCCCATTATCATGTGTGTAATGAAAAATAATTCGACAGCGATAAACAGCAGGTCGAGGCGACCGATAAGCCGGCGTTCTTCATGGTTTTTGCTCATTAAAATAATACTGGCGGCTCCGGTTGACATACCGGAAACCAGAAACAATGGTCCCAAAATAGTAGTATTCCATAAAGGCCGTGCATTAAATGCCGAAAGTAAAATACCGGTATAAATCCCCAATATAACGGCATAAATAGCCATTGGCCATGCGATAAACCAGCGGTTTTTAATAACCCATGCTTCAAAAGTGTAAAGGAACTTGAATTTCCAGTCCCAGTTTGGGAACACTTCCCTTACATAACTTGCCGACCAAATAATCGAAATCGGGGTCATGATCATCAACACCCAAGCGCCCCAGCCCATTGGCGATTCAAGCCGTATGGTGGTGTATAGTTGCCAGAAATAAAGCTTGTGCTTTAAATCGAGGAACAACATGAATAAACCTATAATCAAGGCAAATGGAACTATAAACGGAGCCCATTTTACGGTTGCCTGCATTTCTTTGTCTTTGCCAAGGATGGTATAAACCCCGGCAAGGAAAAGGATTCCCGCTGCCAAACCACCCAGGAAAAGATAAATGGGGATCTGCCAATGCCAGATATGGAGGTAAGGGTCAATATTAGGTATATTGCGACCGCTAACAAACAATTCTTCTTTCATAATTTTCTGTATTTGCGCTATCGGTTAAACAAGGTAGAAAATCTGTGGTTTTGTGCCGGCTTCCGGAGCCAGGGCCTTGAATTTTCGGTTTTTCAGAACGTTGACAATTTCTGAATTAGGATCATCTAGGTCGCCAAAAAACATACACTTGGTAGGGCAAACACTTACACAAGCCGGGTCTTCACCTTTGCGTACACGATGGATGCAGAATGTGCATTTATCAACATAACCATCAGGATGCGAATATCTTGCTTCGTAAGGGCACGACTGTATGCAGGCCCCACATCCTATGCATTTGTGGTGTGTAACCAGCACAATCCCACCGTCTTCGAAGTGGCTGGCACCGGTAGGGCAACAACGCACGCAAGGTGAGCTGTCGCAGTGGTTACAACGTTCCGAACGCAATTCGATACTCACGTTAGGAT
Organism: uncultured Bacteroidales bacterium; assembly: GCA_903946925.1. Classification (GTDB taxonomy): domain Bacteria; phylum Bacteroidota; class Bacteroidia; order Bacteroidales; family UBA4417; genus UBA4417. The sequence continues at coordinate 8,234 of CAJAXK010000256.1, forward strand.
AGGTTCCATCTACAGTTTCGCTAACCCAGTCGCGGCAAAAGCCGATAGGTACGTTGTTTTCTGTCTGGCAGGCAACTACGCAGTCGCTGCACCCCACACATTTGCGGGTATCAATAGCCATTGCATATCTCATGACTCAATCTCCTTTCGCGGATCTTCCTTAAGAAATGTTATAAAATTGCCCCTCATACCGGTTCCTCCCATAATCGGATCCATCATTACATTAGTTATAAGTTCGGTATCGTTAACGCCTCTTCCATAAGCAAAACGCAGGGGCTTGTGATGATGGCCAAAACCATGGACAATATATACCGAATCCCAGCGGATACGTTCGGTTAACCTTACTTTAACAGAGAAATTGGAAATGGCGCCATCCTGGTTTTTGAGCCAAACATACTGGTCTTTTTTAATACCCCAGATTTTGGCAACCTGTGGGTTGATCCAAACTGAATTTTCGGGCATAAGTGCCACCAGGTTTGGGTTGTTGGCGGTTCTGCTGAAAGTGTGCATCGGGGCGCGGCCATATATCAGGCGATAAAATCCTTCCTGTGGTTCAGGATGCTGGGTGAAAACAGGCATTGCATCAAATCCGGCTTCTGCCAACTCATGCGAATAAAGTTGTATTTTCCCGGAAGCTGTTTTAAATTGATGATCTGTTCCGGTTTCAATATATGGAGATGTTTTTCGTGGTGATTTCTTCACCCCAATCCGTTGCATTTCTTCGAGTGATGAACCTACCTGTTTCAACTGCCAGTCAAGTACTTCCGAGTAATCTTTATAGTTGAAGTAAGCACCAAGTCCAAGCCTTTCGCCAAGTTGTTTAGCTATCCACCAGGCAGGTTTAGTCTGGTTCAATGGTTCAACCGCCGGCATTCGAAGGCAGAGTGTTGGTTCGCGGTGAGCTGTGGCACGAATATCGTCGTAGCGTTCGAGATAGGTGCATTCGGGCAGCACAACATCGGCAAAACCGGTAATTTCCATTGGCATGGTGTCAACAACAACCAATAGTTCAAGCGACTGCATTGCTTTAGCGAGTTCAGCTTTTAGCGGAACAGCAGCAACAAGGTTGGTTCCTGATACAATCCAGCCTTTTATCCGTGCTTCTTTGCCTTCTTTTGGATAGGAAGCCTCAATCACTGAATTGGTTACTGCTTCGTTGGCCAAAGGGAATTTCCCATCAAGCAAATCTTTCCACGACCATGCAGGTTTTGGGTAATCAGGATGAGGGAATTCGGGGATTTTTATGCCTTCTTTAAAAAAGATACCTCCACGATTGCCCCACGAACCCAATAAAGCATTAAGTATTGCGATTGCCCTTGTTCGTTGTACATCGTCGCCATACCAAGCTGCATGGCGGCCAGGGTGGATAATCACAGATGGTGATGCATTAGCCATTTCGCGGGCTGTTTTGCGGATCAGGTCTGGCTTTAATGTGGTTATGCCATACGCCCATTCGGGGGTGAATAACTTTACATGGTTTTTTAACTCTTCAAAACCTTCCGCATATTTTCCAACATATTCCTTATTGTAAAGTTCATCATAAATAAGTACATGTATCCACGACAACAGCAAAGCTATATCGGTTGAAGGCTTTATCGGGAGCCAGTATTTCGATTTTGATGCTGCCGTCGAAAGCCTCGGGTCAACGGTAATTATCACAGCACCAGCATCAATGGCTTCACTCATTTCCTGTACTTGACCGTTGTGCATATTTTCACCGATGTGCGAGCCAATAAGAACGAGGCATTTTGTGTCGCGTATATCGGTAACTTCAGGGCTACTGACCGATTCGCCAAAAGTGGCTTCAAAACCAACATCGCGTGGGCCACGGCATTGTGCAAACGAAGGGGCAGCCAGGTTGGTGGTGCCATACGCTTTCATCAGGTTTGAAAAGTGGTTGCCTGATGATCCATGGAAAAACAGAGCCATACTCTCGGCTCCGTGTTTTGCCTTCAGATCTTTCATTTTTGTTGAAATAAATCCAAGGGCTTCGTCCCAACTTGCTTCGCGATAGGTTTGTTGTCCATCTTTGGTAACCCGCATGAGAGGGGTTTTGAGCCTGTCAGGGTCCGAAAACATGCCCACGCCACCGGTGCCACGCGGGCAAAGCCGTCCGTTGCACTGTGGATCATCATCATTGCCAGTGATTTTTTTGATATTCCCATCTTTGGTAACATGCGCCCAACCAGCACATTTCCAGAAACAAACTTCGCAATAGGTAGCTACGCGCCTAAGTGTTTCTGCATCGTTTTCATTTTCGTTACCAAACAAAGACGAACCCAGCACCGCTTTGGCAGCACCAGCCGTTACGGCAGTGGCTCCAAGCCCCAATGCTGAAATTTTAATAAAATCTCTCCTTGTCTTCATGTGATTTTATTCTTTTAACAATCAGTCGTTTACAATAATCAAATGAGGTTCCATTGTTTATTGGATAACAAAGGTATAGTAAACTTAATCACATACAAAAAATACAACCTATATAACTATATGTGTATTGTGTTGATAATTAGCAGTTTGCGAATTGGCTGCGATCCAAGATTAATTATTGATTGCTATATGTTGCACATTATCAATAGGATACAGGCTTGTTTAGAATCTATATAAATACAAGATATAAAACACATATAATTGAATATCAGATTGTTGTGATGCAGTATAACTACTCAAATTAAAAGCTGACACAAGGCATAAAAAAAAATGATTCCAATCAACAAAGCATTTCAGGCAAAAGAAATAACCTTCATTAAAGAAAAAATTCAAATTACAGGCAAGCTGCTTGAAATACTGTTGAAATCGGATTTTCTTTCTTCTGAAAGAAAACTATTCAAATAAAGTCAATCGCAATTGAATGTGTTACTTGCTGAAAATGAGGATGGTTTTCGAGAAACTTACTACTCCCAATATTTGGCTTCCGATTGTATTATTTGCCCACTAAAACTTATGGCAACACTAAAATTAAAAACCGTAAAATTAATTCATCAATGTTCGTATTCGCTTTGGTCGAGTTGTTGAAGTTGATTTTTAGTTGGGTTGAAAATCCAATTTAGCAAAAGCCCTGTAAACAGAAGCCCGGCGAAAAGGGTTGCAAGCACGAAACCATATTTGGCATTTTGTCCGAAAGCATCGCTTACTGCCCCCATTGCCAAAGGCCCTAAAGCAGCACCGGCAGCAGTGAAAAACAAAATAACACCTGCTACTGCACCATGCTCAACCTTTGGAAAACAACTGATGCCTTTCGAATTTAGTGTTGGATAAATTACCGACATAAAAAGGCCCGACAACGGCAATAGCACCACAGCAAATCCAACTCCGCCAATAATACTTCCTGCAAAACAGGCCAGAATTGCAAAACTGAACAGGGTGAGTACTGCTGCCCAATTGAACCGCGCCATAATCCATGCACCAATAAAACGGCCTCCAGCCCTGAAGATAAAAAAGATTGGTAGCGCATACGTTGCTATTAAAATGGCACTCCCTTCGTACCCCGCAATAAGTGTTGGCATCCACACATAAATTGCACATTCAACTGATACATAAAGAAATGCGCCAAGTGAAAACCCTAGTGCATACCTGTTTTTGAGCATACCAAGCGTGCGTTTAAAATTTATTGGTTCGCCAGTTTTTTTTGTGGTTACAGGATATTTGACAAAAAGTGCCATTAGTATAAGTATTGCACAAAGTGATCCTGCTATAACATAAAGCCATTTCCAATCCACATTTTCGCGTAGGAGGTAACTCACTATATATGGCCCAATTATGGCACCCACACCAAAAAAACCTTCCACGGTGTTCATGGTAGAGGTATGATCTTTTGTGGAGGTGGTAATATCGCCAATAAGTGCCAGGGCCGCCGTTTTAAACACTCCAATAGCAACTCCCGAAACCATAAGCAATGCCAGGAAAAAAGCAAACGAATTCCCAACCACAAACAAATACGAATTCAATGCGAAAAGGCTGAGACCAATAATAATGGTCTTTTTCCTGCCAAGTTTATCGGCCAGATATCCCAGAAAAATACCTGCAAGCGCTATGGCAGTCATTGGGCCATAATGAAACAATCCGGCGGCCGTCATGCTCAGGTGAAATTTTTTCATCACCTCGGGAATTATTACACCTACGGCATCGGTTGTCATGGCAAACATCATGAACATCATGTAAGTCAACCATTTGATTGTGCGTAGATTGTGTTGATCTGACATAGTTTCTGAATTGCCCATTTTGATTTTTCTGTTAGATGGTTGGTTTGTTATATAAAATAGTTTTGGGTATTGCCTTCCATATCCAGGTATGTAATCGAGGATTTGGAGGTATTCAAATCAATGTTCAAGGTACAGGATTTTTCAGCCGTTTTCCACGAAAGTTCTATTTGGCTGTCGTGTGTTTCACCAACTGTAAACTCGCCATTAAAAGCAGGATAATCGTTCCTGAAACGGATAAGTGCCAACAATCTTTGAACGACCGGTTTTTGGAGCTCCAAATCAATTTCGGCCAAACTATAATTGTGGCGGTTAATTTCGCGGCCTTCGCCGGTTAGTTTTACGTTTTCGACATCATTTTCGCCAGCCAACAAACCCACATAATAAACCTGTGGGATTCCCGGGGCAAAAAACTGTATTGCACGGGCAGCAAGGTACACATCATCGTCGCAATTGAGCAGCGAATAATAGGAACCCCTGATCTGATGTACATCAAACCCATCTTTATCCTTGTGCTTTTCGGAAAAAATCAGGCTCAGGTTTGCTCCTCTTTTAAGGCAAACATCCACTAACTTGCGTGCATCTTTGGTGCTGACAAGATCATCCATATCTGGTTTTACCGGAACGCCGTCGTGGCAATCGAGCATGGTAAATTGCTTGTGCGGCCTCACCCTCAGGTATTCGCAAAGTTTTGATCCTGATTTGTTTATAAAAGTATCGAGGATGGTGTAAGGCAGAATGAAATCATAAATCCAATACCCGTGTCCGGCTAATTTGTTCTGTATGGTGTAATGCGAGTGGACTTCGGGCAATAACTCAATGCCAAGGGAAGCAGCCAGGTTGGAAACCCATTCCATAAACCCATAAATTTCGGGTTCGACGAAAAAGCAGCTTGTCCCTAATTTTTTAATAATATACCCAACCGCATCAAGCCTCACGAGTTTAACATCCTGCTTGCTGAAATTTACCAAAAAATCTTTTAAGAATTCCTTGGCTAGCTTCGAGTTTATATCCAGGTCAATTTGTTCCGAGGGGTCCTGCTTTCCAAAGGTAGTCCATACCTTTTCTGTTTTATCTGAATTTTCGATGGTAAACGATGAATAGGGAGCTGGCCGGCGAAGGAACATTTTATCAATATCACTGGCTACAGGTTTCCCATCGGGCCAAATCTTATCCAATGTTAGGAACAAATCCGCAAATTCGGATTCTTTCCCTTTTTTCAAAAAATCCTGAAACCATACCGACTGCCGTGAAATATGGTTTACCATCAGATCGAGCATTACATCGAAGTTTTCGGTTATGGCCCTGATATCCTGCCATGTTCCAAACTCCGGCTCAATTTCCAGGTAGGTCAAAGGTGCAAAACCCCTGTCGCCCGACGATGGAAAAGGTGGGAGGATATGCACACCGCCTTTAAAAATGTCGGAAAAGTACTTGGTAAGTACATTGTTAAGTGCTTTTAAATCACCTCCCAACGAATCGGGATAAGTGATAAGCTGAACTTGGTTTTTAACGGCCATAGTATTTTTTATTCGCTAAACAGTACATCGAAATCCTTTGTTACAACTATATCGGCCAATAGCTTGTGGCCGGCAATAATTTTGTGTTCGGTAATCAATATTTGTTCGGTAAACGGGTCGTTGACTTCGTTCCTGCGGTTTCGTTTTTTCCGGTCTTCGAGTGTGTCGAGCCTGTTTCTATCAATAAAAATTTTGGTGTCAACGTTCCTGAGCAATGTGGCATAAGTTCCTTCTGCAATCACAACTTTAATTCCTACTAAACTGATATTTAGGTCGGTAATAGAATTTTCAACCGAATTGATTACAGGTTTTGTAATTGATTCTTCCCCTTTTACAGCATCTCTAAGGTTTTTTTGCAACAAATCCATTTTTATCTCAACATGTGGGCCGAGCCATTCAGGATCCTCTTTGCGTTTCAAATCGTTGAACTTAGGCGTGAGGTAACAATAATGATCCTGCCCCAGTATCACGGATTTGAACCCAAGTTTTTCCAGCTCAACGGCAATTGCATTTGCGGTTTCTGATTTTCCGCATCCTGATTCGCCAGCAACTGAGATGATATATCTTGATGTTTTGCATGCAATTTCCCCGGATAAGTAGGAAACAATCTTATCTATAAATTTAGTATTAAGCTCTTCCATTTCTAAAATATTCATTTTGAATGTTTGGAGTCTGTTCTTGATATGAGGTTATATTTACGATGTACGAATTACGATAGACAAGTTTAACTAACTGAAAATGAATCGTAATTTGAAATTTCTACATTTTTGGAGAAACAAAGTTAAAAAATACCCTATTTATTGGAGGTTGTTTAAGTTTGCCAAATTGGTTTTACTCGTATGCCAGATGTGGCTGAAAGCCTCCCGAAATATCATTTTCCTACCTTGTTGCCAAACTGCTTGGAACCCATAAGTACCTTGAAATCTTTTTGGGCCAGGCTATATAAAGGTATTAATCCTATGTTTAATTGAAAAAGTTCTTCCCCTGATACTTTAGGGGAAGAACTGATAAACAAGGGAAGCCTATAATTAACCAAGTTACAAGAATCCAATTGTTTACACATATAAATCAACCAATCAAACCCAAAAATTAAAACCTGTAAGTTAGTGATAGCGTTGAAGCCCTGCCGGTAATAGGACGGGCACGCATGTAGTTGGTAGTATTATCAACAAACGCATCGCCTTCCATTTCGGTGAAGCCTAATGTGTTGGTAAGGTTATTGATATTGGCACTGAGCGTGAAACCTTTGGTGATATCGTAACTTGCAAAGGCATTCAAATACAGGTATGCTGGCAATACTATGGCATTATCGTTTTGCGAATATACTTTGGTGGTGCCAATAAAACTCAAGCCGATAACTGCTTTTTTGTAAGTATAGGAAGGGTTTATATTGTACATAAGCGCAGGTGTACGGCGTGGTACATTCCCAACTTCAGTTTCGGTTAGGCTTTTCTTGATTTTGGCAGCAGTATAGATTGCGCTTGCGGTAGCATTGAAGTTGCCAAGGTTTATCGAAGTTTCAAATTCGGCACCGGCGGAGTTGAATTCGGTGTTTATGGTTTTGCCAAACTCTTCGTTCTGTTCGGAAATATAGCTGTAAAAACCGGTTACGGTAAAGGCAATTTTAGGCGAATTGTATTTCAACCCTAACTCA
>CAJAXK010000257.1 GCA_903946925.1 uncultured Bacteroidales bacterium
GCAATTGTGAGTAAACTTAGAGATTTAGTGCCTTAGTGGCAAAAAAAAGACTTATCTGATTGGACTCAAAACTTATAAGGCTCATTATAAAGCTGTTGTTAGACTTTAAAGAAAAAAAAATGAAACGGTATATACTAATCCTACTTTTTATTTCCCTTATGGTCAGGGCGCAAGGTGCCTATTTATTGATTCCGATGGATCAAACCCAAAAAAATCACCTTAAAGCTTATGGGATCGCTTTTTGGATACTTCAACAGGACGTTGAAATTAGCTGGTTATTGAATTACCGGGGTGGATCATTTATGGTAAAATATGTTAAACCTATTGAAAACGAGTGTTTTATACGTGGCGTTAGTTGCGAAGTGATTGCAGATGTGCAATCAACATCCATACTGCAGGAAATATCTGATCCAGAGGTGAATATGGACGAGGTGAAATTAAATAAAGCACCAAAAATTGCAGTTTACTCGCCAAAAAACAAATTGCCTTGGGATGATGCTGTTACCTTGGCACTTACTTATGCCGAAATCCCATACGAAACTGTTTATGATGAAGAACTAATATCAGGGGTTCTGCCAATGTACGACTGGCTACATCTACACCATGAAGATTTTACAGGTCAATATGGTAAATTTTGGGCTGCATACCACAACTCGTCCTGGTATAAGGAAGATGTAAGGATAAATGAAGAAATGGCTGCAAAACTTGGCTTTTCAAAGGTTTCGGAAATGAAACGCGGGGTTGCAAATAAAATACGTGATTTTGTTGCCGGAGGTGGATATTTATTCTCGATGTGCTCGGCTCCTGATAGTTACGATATTTCGTTAGCCGCCGAAGGTGTGGATATCTGCGATGTTATGTTTGATGGCGATGCAATTGACCCCAAGGCCCAATCTAAACTAAATTTCGATAATTGTTTTGCCTTCAGAAACTTCAATTTGGTTACCAACCCTTACGAGTATGAAATATCGTCCATTGATGTAAATACCCAAAGGAAGGTTAGCCCTACGAATGATTTTTTTACATTATTCGATTTTTCGGCCAAATGGGATCCGGTGCCAACCATGCTTTGCCAGAACCATTTGCAGGTAATTCATGGTTTCCGTGGCCAAACTACCGCTTTCGAGAAAAAGTGTGTAAAGCCAGAGGTAATTATTATGGGCGAAAACAAAGCCTTGGATGAAGCCCGTTACATACATGGGGATTTTGGCAAAGGAACCTGGACTTTTTACGGAGGCCACGATCCAGAAGATTATGAACACCGTGTAGGCGACCCACCAACTGACCTAAACCTATTTCCAAATTCACCTGGATATAGGTTGATATTAAACAATGTTCTTTTTCCTGCAGCAAAAAAGAAAAAACAGAAAACTTAGCCGGTATCTTGCACAAAATATAATGATTACCATTTTTGTAAATCGGATTCATTTCTTGCGTTTGCATTAAAGCTAGTTTCATTTGTGATACAATAGTTTGTTTTGAAGATTAAGCATTAAAAAAAATGAAATTTACTTTCATTAAGCATCTATGAAATTTGATTAGAACAGGAATATTTTCTCGCCCTTTGTATTTTAGCTTTTGAAAATCAATCAATTGATGGATATTTGAAAAATATTTGAAAAAATCTTCCCTCGTATGTGTTATCTTAACACTAACTTAACTATTTTTACAACTTCATAAATTTCGACACTTACAAAAGGATAGGTGTTAGGTTTTTGGTTTTGATGTTCTGCACTAATTCAAAGGATAATACCTTGGGTAGCTAAGGGCATTTTTACAAGTAGTTATCACAAAAGAAACATTAATTTAAACAACAATCATGGAACAAAAAACAAACAACAACCTCCGACTGGGCATGACTTTCATGGCATCAATCTTTTTTATCTTTGGTTTTATTACCAATTTTAACATTGCGATGAAAGATCAAGTCCAATTAGCATTTGACCTAAAGACCTTGTATCCAGGTTATGCAAATTTTCTTGCTCAATTAGTGAATTTCGTTTTTTTTGTAGCATATGCTTGTTTTAGTTTTCTGTGTGGAAGCATCATTAAGAAAATCGGCTATAAAAGTGGCGTTGTAGCAGGTCTAGTATTGGTTGCAATGGGCAGTTATATGTTTTTCCCGGCTGTTGCCATCCTTTCTTATCCATTGTTCCTACTCGCTGTTTTTGTAATGGCTACCGGGGTTGTTTTTCTTCAGACTGCTGCAAATCCTTATGTTGCAGCATTAGGTTCACAGGAAACCGCTCCTGCCCGCTTAAATCTTACACAGGCATTAAATGGTGTTGCCACAACAATTGCTCCTTTTTTAGCTGGTGTTTTAGTATTGGCTCCAGCTGTTTTGGCTATAAACAATGGACTAATGTCAGGGTTATCTGCAGCAGATGCAGCCAAAGAAGCTGCCAAATTTGTCCAAATGCCTTTTGTGATAATAGGTAGCATAGTAGTACTTATTGCCATAGGAATATCATTTATTAAACTTCCAAAAATAACAGGCGATAGTACAATACCTTCAAAATCTGTTCTTAAAAAACCACAAGTTTGGTTAAGTGCTATTGGAATTTTCTGTTATGTTGGGGCCGAAGTTGGAACTGCTGGACAAATCGCCCCATACCTTAGCGATAGTGGATTCGCACTTGATGTTGCTGTAAAATTATCAGCAATCTATTGGGGAGGTGCAATGGTTGGTCGGTTTTTTGGTTCAATTTTATTGGGAACATTACCTGATTCTCAAAAATATAAATATTCGGCTTTTGTTTTGGTGTTTGCATTTTTTGTTGGTTGGTTTATAACATCAGCATCAGTGTCGAACGGACAATTTGTTTTTGATTCAAAGCCAGTCAATGGTTTTATTTTTCTTGGTATAGCCATTGCAAACTTTTTTCTCATGCTATTTGGGAAGGGAAAAGCCAATATTGCATTAGGGATTTTTGGAGCCGTTAACGCAATACTCATTTTTGCCGCTTTTGTTTTTCCAGCGGAAGTTGGAATGTGGTGTTTGTTGTCAATTGGCTTTTTCAACTCCATCATGTTTCCTAATATTTTCTCACTTGGGGTTAACGACCTTGATCCTTCTGAAATGCCATTAGCATCAGGAATCATCAACACTTTTATTGTTGGAGGTGCTGTTATCCCTTTGTTAATGGGAGCCTTGACTGACTCTTTCAGTGCTCGTGGAGCTTTACTGGTACCAATCCTTTGTTATGCTTATATAGTTTTCTTCGCATTAAAAGGTAGTAAAATAAGGAGGAAAGCGTAGTTTAAAGAAACAGTAAATACAGCTTTTTTTAATGCAAGGCATAAGACTAATTATTCAGTATAAAATCAAAAAAATAAAATGAAACAAGTAGCAATAGGAATTGATATTGGGGGAACCAATACGGCAATTGGGGTTGTTGACCGCGAAGGCAACATATTGTATGAAAAACAACCGCAGTTGACCACTCCCCAGAAAAAGGAAAACCCAACAGGCAGCGAAAAAATCTCAGATGATTTGTTAAGCGATTATATCACGCTGCTGGCATTGGAGGTAAAATCGGCCATTGAGGTGGTTGAGAAAATTAACCCTGAAATTGAAGTTGTTGGTATTGGCATTGGTGCCCCAAATGCCAATTATTACACCGGTACAATCGAACATGCACCAAACCTTCCATTTGTCGGGGTAATCCCATTTTCAAAAATGGTACAGGAAAAATTCCCAGACATAAAACATATAAAGCTTACCAACGATGCAAATGCCGCCGCTTTGGGCGAACTGATTTTTGGTGGTGGGAAAGAAATGAAGAATTTCGTGATGATTACCCTTGGAACCGGGCTTGGGAGCGGGATTATAGTAAATGGCGATTTGGTTTATGGTGCCGATGGTTTTGCTGGCGAAATTGGTCATACAACAATTGGAAGGGGCAACCGTGTATGCGGCTGTGGGGCAAGCGGCCATTTGGAAGCATATTGTTCGGCAACAGGCATGAAACGGACCGTTTACGAACTTTTGGCCAAAAACAATAGTTTTGAAAGCGAACTTGCAAACATACCTTTCAACGAGATGAGTTCCAAAATTGTGTTCGAAGCTGCCGAAAGGGGCGATAAACTTGCAAAGGAGGTTTTCGCTTTCTCTGGCGAACTGTTGGGCGAGGCATTGGCCGATACCGTTCACCACCTTAGCCCCGAGGCAATTTTCCTGTTTGGCGGTCCGGTTGCGGCAGGCGATTACATTTTTAAGCCTACCAAAGAAAGTATGGAGCGACACTTGCTCCCAATTTTCAAGAATAAAGTCAAAATCCTTCCATCAAGCCTAAAAATGGGGTCGGCGGCAATTGTTGGAGCCAGTGCCTTGGTTTGGAAAGAAATGGAAAAACTTGGAATGTAGGATTGTTTTTGTTTTTACAACAGCACTTTAATTTTTTTTGATTAAAGTGCTGTTTTTTATTTATCAGTTTATAAAAAAAAATACCTTTGTACGGCAACTTTGGCTAATATTTTAGTTAGGTTGAAAAGTTCAGATTCTTGAAATCATATCATCAAGGATTTTTGTCCAGTTTATTGTTCAAAGGGTTTTTTTAGTAAGGTATAGTCTGATTCATTGCTGAAAACTTTACCATTAGATGGTTTAAAAACAGTGCATTAAAATCTTTTCTTTTTGGGTGAAAATAATCTGGTAACGAAAGTATGAAAAGAAGGTAAAATAACTTTTGTGAGCAATATTTTCGGTTGCGCTTAAAAGAATTATCTTGCCCATTCTACCCCTTTTATCAATACTTTTTTATAAAACATGGGCTTTTGGGTTTGTTCCAACAATTTATGTTTGCAAATGTGCGTTAATACCTTATAATGTTGGCCTTTGGTATTGTCAGGTACTAAAACTTCACTACTTTTGACTGATAATTCCAATGCTTCCGAGGTATGTTAGCACACACATACAATTACCCTTTTTAATGTTTTGTCCTTCATGAGAAATAAAGTACAATGGTCATTGCTGCTCAGCCTTTTGCTGATAGGGGCACATGCAAAATACACAAAGCTTTCGGCGCAAACCGTTGATTTTACTTACTCGGGGGTTTGTGTAAATAGCCCTACCACTTTCTCCGGTTCACTTACAGGCGGAATTGCCACAACGTGGTTGTGGAGTTTTGGTGACGGCACTTTTGCCAATACCCAAAACACATCACATATTTACACTGGATCAGGTGTTTATCCTGTTAAACTTGTTGTCAACACTACCTTGGGGGCATCAGATTCCATTAGCTATTTCGTTACCATCCAGGACTTGCCCACAGCTTTCTTTTATTTCGACACCCCAACCTGCAACAGCGATTCGGTTCAATTTCATGACCTTTCACATACTTTAAATGGATCTTTACAGCGTTGGGTCTGGAACTTTGGCGATGGCCAACCAAACGATACAATATATTTCCCTGAGGATCCTAACATCGCGCACTTGTTCCCAACTTTTGGTACTTTTAATGTTACGCTCCAAGTTATGAATTCTGATGGCTGTATCCATCAGTGGAGCGATCCAGTATTGGTTATACCCAGTCCGATTGCCAATTTTTATTTTGATGGCAAATGCGAAGATCAATTGGTGTTTTTTGAAGATGCTTCGTTTGCCAATGGGGCTGGTAATGTAGTGGCCTATTACTGGGATTTTGATGATCCTATAAGCGGTGTTAACAATACATCAGATTTAGAAAAACCTTCACACCTTTTTGAATTGCCAGGTTCCTATTTCGTGAAATTTAAGGTTACAAATTTCAACAACTGTTCGGATACCATTGTAAAAGAGGTAGTTATAAACCCGCATCCTCCTGTAGATTTTACTTATTCAATTTCCTGCCTCAACGAGTTGATTTATTTTGATCCTGATACTAACATTACGAATGTTGGCGCGATTAAAACCTGGTTTTGGGATTTTGGTGACGGCCTTACATCAAATGCCCGCAATACAGCCCATCGCTACATTGCCCCTGGAACGTATAAAGTAACCTTAACAATTACCGATTCAACTAATTGCGAGAATACAATTTTCAAAAATATAACCATACACCAATTGCCGGTTGCACACTTTAATGCCGGGTTAAATAATTGTGCTGGTGCCTCGGTCTATTTTGAGAACAATTCCACTACAGATTTTGGGTTTGTTGTAAGGTGGGAATATGATTTTGGTGATGGCAATTTTCTTACAGTGAACCACCCCGACAATCCCAATATTTACCATACCTATGCCAATGCGGGCATATACAATGTAGTGCTTACTATCACCGCATCCGACAGTTGCACCGATATTGAGAATCAAACCCTTACAATCCACCCTAATCCGGTTGCAAACTTCGACTTCACGTTAGCTTGTTTGGGAACAGCCGTTGATTTTAACGATATTTCCCAACCCAATGGAGGTGGTTCAATACTTCAGTGGCAATGGAATTTCGGCGATCCGGGTTCAGGGATTTTAAATTTTTCGAGTTTACCAAGCCCAAATCATATCTACAATACTGTTGGTAATAAGACAGTTGAACTTATTGTTACTACCGGAAATGGTTGCACCGATACCATTACGCGGGTTGTAATAGTGAAACCACTTCCACCGGTAAATTTCACTACTACTAACAACTGCCAGAACAACGCTGTGGTTTTTACCCCCGATGCTGTTGTTATGCCTCCTGCAACAATTCAAACTTGGTTTTGGGAATTTGGTGATGGTATTACATCCCCTTTGCCCAACCCAACGCATATTTACAATACTTCCGGAAATTATTCTGTTACCCTTACTGTAGTTGATACAGCCGGTTGCACAAACTCAATCACAAAACCTTTATTTATTGTACCTCAACCCAATGCAAATTTCACTTTTTCGCAACCCGCTTGTAAGGATTCGGAAGTTACTTTTAGCAATCTTTCCCTCGCACCCTGGGGTTATATAGTGAAATGCGAATGGAATTTTGGTGATGGCAATACACAGATAGTTAACAACTTAGCAAATGTTACGCATACTTATACCAATTATGGGGATTTTAATGTTACGCTCAAAATCACGACCAACGATAGTTGTACCCGGACAAAAATTTTGCCGATAACAGTTTCACCAAACCCACTGGCGAATTTCTCGTACCTTACTTCTTGTGTAAATTCGCCTGTACAGTTTGACGATCTATCTCAGTTTGGGGCAGGAGCCTTGGCAAGTTGGGATTGGAATTTTGGGGATCCGCCATCTGGTGCCAACAATACTTCACTTATAGCTGAACCAACACATACATTCAATTCACCCGGAACTTATCAGGTACGACTAATTGTTTTTAATACTGGTGGGTGTCAGGATACAGTAATAAAGCCAGTTATTGTGCATCCATTGCCTAATGTTGATTTTTCGACTTCATCGGGATGTGTAAACGATTCCACACATTTTATCAGTGCAGGTTTTGTTGATCCACTTGCAGTTACAACACGCACTTGGGATTTTGGCGATGGGTTTACGGCTGTGGATGTAATTGACCCTTATCATATTTACGAGGCTTCGGGATTGTACATCGTAACCCTAACAGTTACCGACACTGCCGGCTGCGAAAACATAATCAGCCATCCGGTTTCAATTGTCCCTCCACCAACATCGTTTTTTAGTATTTCCACACAAACATGCACGAGTAACCCTGTATTTTTCACCAACCTTTCAACAACTTCGGGCGGTACATTTACATCGTATTTTTGGGAATTTGGTGATGGAACCGACACGTTGATAAACGCACCGGCTAATGGGAATATTTCGCATATTTATGCTGTGGCAGGTAGTTTTGACGTGAAATTGACTGTGCATACTTCCTTTGGTTGCGAAATGGAATGGCAACAAACCTTCACCATTTCAGCCAGCCCATTGGCACTTTTCGATTTCGGGAATACTTGTTCCGGGTCCGCAGTATCGTTCAACGATCTTTCTCAGGTAAATACAGGCACAAGCCTTGTAAATTGGACCTGGAATTTTGGCGACCCAACTTCGGGTATAAACAATACATCCAATCTTCAAAACCCTTTGCATATATACAATACTCCCGGCAATTATACAGTGCTTTTGCTTGTCGAAAATGCTTCCGGTTGCCCCGATACAATTTCAAAAACAGTAACTGTTCACCCTAAACCAACTCTTGAATTTACATGGGCAAGCACTTGTTTGGGGACAACAACAAGCTTTACAACAAATACAACCATTACCAATGTTGCAGCAGTAACATCTTACGACTGGGATTTTGGCGATGGCACAGCACATAACACTTCCCAGCAGGATCCAATTCACACTTATGCAGCAACGGGTAATTATACTGTTACTTTGCAAATAATTGATACCGCTGGTTGTGAAAACGCAATTTCCCATATTGTTAGCATAACGCCAAAACCGATTGCTCAATTCAGTATTACAAGTGCGTGTTTGGGAGCAACAACCAATTTTACCGATTTATCGTTTACTTCAAGTGGTGAGCCAATAACGGCCTGGCATTGGGATTTCGGTGTTACTGCCGCAACAAATGATACTTCAAACCTTAAAAACCCATCTTGGGTATTTACTACTTTGGGGGTTTATGATGTGAGTTTAATCGTAACATCACAAAATGGATGTCAGGATACAACAGTAGTTTCGATGCAGGTTTTTGGAAATCCTACCGCAAGTTTCAACTTTACCGCTGCTCCTTGCAACAATGGGGCGGTATATTTTCAAGATTCATCGTACAGCCAGCAATCAAACATTATTGGCTGGAATTGGGAGTTTGAGCCTAACCATTATTCCACACTTCAAAATCCTGTGTATGTTTTTTATGCTGCCGACTCTTGCTACGATGTCCGTTTGATTGTAGAAGATGTGCGTGGATGTGTTGATACCACATTTAATCAGGTTTGTGTTCCTGCATTGTTCGATTTTACATTTGCATCCTCGTTGACCTGCTTCCGCGACAGCACCAATTTTACCCCACAACTTCTTGCCCCTTCAACCGATTCACTTGTTTTCTTTGAATGGAATTTCGGGGAAACCAGTTCAGGTATAAACAATACATCGACTTTAAGATACCCTACCCATTATTACTCACAACCTGGTACTTATTCGGTAAGCCTTCAGTCTATTGATATCAATAACTGCATAAAAAAAGTATATAAAGAAGTTGTCGTACTTCCGTTGCCTGTGCCTGCATTCAGTTTTACCGAAGGCAATTGCGACAGTACGATTTATTTCAACGAGTCTTCATCGGGTAGTGGAAGCCCAATAAGCAGTTGGTTTTGGGATTATGGCGATGGGAATGTGAATACAGTATTAGCCCCAGCTTCGCCAGATTTGCCTCATAAATATTTAGCAGCAGGCAATTACGTTGTAGGCCTGACTGTTACCAACAGCAATGGGTGCGTGAATTTTATCGCGGATAGCAATTTACTGGTCAAGCCCTGCATGAACGCCCAAATTTCGGTTGTTGATACCCTGATATGCCAAAACAACACACTCTCGTTTGCCGACAGCAGTTTTAGTGGTTTGCCTGCAACCGAATGGTATTGGGATTTTGGCGATGGCACCGACACAACTTACTTTTCGTCGGCCAACCCTATAAACCACATATTCACAACCCCTGGTACGTTTACTGTGAAGATGAGGATTTCGACAGATATTTCAGGTCAAAAAGTCAGTGATTCTACGGTAATGCTTGTTGTTGTAAACCCAACGCCGCTTCCCGATTTTACGAATAATGTTGTTTGCTATAAGCAACAAGCAGTTTTCACCAACATGACTTCAGGTAATGGTACATTGATTAGCGATTTTGCATGGAATTTTGGGGAACCGGCAATCCCGGCAAACGATACTTCCAGCTTGCGGAACCCAACCCATCTTTATACGGCTCCTGGCACTTATGATGTTCAACTATCGGCTATTAATACTTTAGGCTGTAAAGATTCGATACAAAAAACACTTGTTGTTTTCGGCCTTCCCGATGCAAATTACCAATATACCTTATCCTGCGCAGGCGACAACACCAAGTTTACCGATGTTTCAGTACTATCGGTTGCGCCAATTGTAACCTGGAATTGGGAATTTTCGGATACCACAGGCCTGTTAGGGAAAAGGGATGTTCAAAATCCTGATTTTGTATTCAATATTCCGGGTAATTATTTGGTGAATTTGATGGTAACCGATACCAACGGTTGTTACGATACTATAAACCAGCATATTAAAACATGGAATGTGCCAACCAGCATCTACAGTTATGTTGATAATTTTAACGATGTGCAGGGCCAGCTTCAGTTTACAAACATTTCGATTGACGGCGATAAATATTACTGGACTTTCGGCAATGGCGAAGATTCGTACTCAGAAAACCCGGTTGCTTTTTATCAAAACGATGGTACTTACGACATTACCTTAATTACCTGGAACGATAAAGAATGTACCGATACCTTGACCGTGCAATATACCTTTATGATCAAGGGCTTGTATATCCCAACTGCATTTTCGCCCGAAAACCCTAAACTGGCGGTACAATTGCTAAAACCTGTTGGCGTTAACCTGAGCGAATATAAGTTTGAAGTCTATGACCGTTGGGGGAATATGTTATGGTGGTCGGATAAATTAGACGAATCGGGCAGGCCAAGCGAAGGCTGGGATGGAACCTACAATGGCGTACTTATGCAGGAAGGCACTTATGTATGGAAAGCATCCGCTATTTTTAAGGACAGCACCATTTGGGATGCCGACAGCATTGGAAATAAAGAAAAATTGCCCACAACCAAAGTAGGGACGGCAACGATGGTGAGATAGTGTATTTGATACTCAAATATTGAAGCAGTAATTTTCCTATAAGAAAGCCCGCCTGTAAAATTAAATTACAGGCGGGTTTTTCCATTAAACATCTTCGCTTTTTTAAGCTAAAAGCCTTTCCAACTTCAACTTCCATTTTTCCCAATCAGGCATTTCTTTGGTCTGTAGGTCTATAAATTTTTGAGTGTGATTGTGATGGACCAGGTGACAGAGTTCATGGATAATCACATATTCAATGCAGGCTTTTGGCGCTTTTACCAGTTCCGGATTTAAGATGATTTTGCCTTTTGGGGTACAGCTTCCCCAGCGTGTGGGCATATCACGAAGAACGATGGATGAGGGTTAAATCTTATGTTTTTTGAAATTTTCAATTAGAGGAAGTGCAATTGTATGAAACTTTATCTTCACATTTTGTACATTCCAGTCGTTTACTAATTGTTTTGCCTTTGATTTATCAAGTGTGGATACCTCAATAAACTTACCTTTCAGCTTTACACATTCAAACTTGTCTTCGCTTATTCTCAAACGATACTGACGACCCAGGTTCAAATGTGTTTCACTGCCAACATATTTCCTTTCAATGGTCCTTGGATTAAAGGATAAAAAGAAACTTTGTTGCCTGGTTATCCTTCTCTTTCCCTTACTTTTTGCTTGATACTTCGACAAGCTCAGTACAGGTTAAAAAGTAACAAAAAATCAAGGCTTTGTAAAAATACGTTGCGTTTCTAAGCCGAAGGTATCCCCACGCAAAACAAGGCATGGGAGATGGCACAATTCCAGGCTTTTGTAGTTGCTGTAAATTGCTACGCACAAGCATTTCGCACATACCTCAAGAACCACTACCGTATTTTTATAATGCATGTCCCTTTGTAAAATTGTTAGCACTTGGGACAAAACAGGATCAGGATCGGAAGGTTCATGCAAAGATGTGGTTCAATTGGGTACTTGGATGTATATTGAACATACCTTTCTAATCAATTTATTTATTTTCTGTGGATTGCATCATTTCAATAATTGAAACCATACCTAATAATTCTAAATTTCTATATTCCTCTCCCTCAATTTATCTTAATATCCTCAATCACCTCAACCCCCGCAGCCTGATTCAGCTTTTTAACAAGTTTGCTGCGCTGGTAGGTAAGCTCTTCGCGCAAAGCTGCCGAATCCACCTTCACAAACAAGGTGCGGTCTTTAACATACATTTGAAGGGTATGCCGCGAAATCAATTTGCCGGTAACTTCTTCCCAGGCACCAATTATCTTGGTTTCGTTAAGCTTGGTTTGCAGGTTGTTGTCCTTTAAAAATGCCTCAATGGCATCTTTTAGCAATATTTCGTTCGATTTTTTCAATGCCGAAGTTTTATTAAATGTGCCGTGCTTATTGCTTTTCGCTAATATTTGAACTCCACGTTTCCACCCGAAATTTCGAAAACACGATGGTTGATGGCCACTTTTTCAAAAGTCCGGCGGATGCGTTCTGGTTCTGTATCGGTAATAAATACCTGTCCAAAGCTATCGTTATCAACCAATTGTATTATTTGTTGCACACGGTTTGGATCGAGTTTGTCAAAAATATCGTCGAAAAGTAAAATGGGTTTTAGCCCTATCAAATCGCGGGTAAAATCGAATTGTGCCAGTTTTAGAGCCACGGCAAACGATTTTTGCTGTCCTTGCGAACCAAACTTTTTTACCGGATAACTTTCGAGGTTAAACGTAAAATCGTCCTTGTGTGTGCCCGAAGTCGAATACCTTACTGCCTGGTCCCTGGCAAATGCCTCGTTGGTTACATCAAGGTACGAATTATCAATAAGTTGCGAATCGTATTCAATGCCCACCTGTTCGGAACCTCCGCTGATAAACTCAAAATAATGCCTAAAAATGGGTGCAAAACCTTCGAGGAACTGCTTGCGCTTGCTGCTGATATTTGTAGCCGGAGCCATCATTTGTTCGTCGATGAGCAAAAGCAATCCCCTGTCAACCTGCCGCCTTTCGGCAAATTGCTTGAGCAAACCGTTGCGCTGCTCTAACAAACGGTTGTAGCGTATAAGGTTGTCGAGGTAGGGTTTATCGAATTGCGAAATTACCGAATCAATAAATTTACGGCGTATGTCGCTGCCTTCGTTAATAAGGTCGCGGTCGTAGGGCGAAACCATAACGCAAGGAAACTGGCCGATATGGTCCGAAATCCTGTCGTAATCCTTCTGGTTGATGCGGAATTGCTTTTTGATACCTAATTTTTGTATGCAGCTTACCTGGTTGGCCAGGCTGCCATTGTGCTGAAAGGAACCGTGAATAGCAAAAAATGCTTCGCCATGACGGATGTTTTGCTGATCGACCGAATTGAAATAACTTTTGGTAAACGAAAGGTAATAAATAGCATCCAACAAATTGGTTTTGCCGGCGCCGTTGTTGCCCACAAAACAATTTATTTTATCGGAGAAAGCCATTTGCTGCTCCCCGTAATTTTTAAAATTAATGATTTTCAGTGTGTTGATATGCACAATAGCTTGCCTGTTCTGAGTTATGTTCAAATTTTAGTTGATACAAAATTACTGTTTAAAATGCTCAGGTAGGGAATTAGTTTGTAATACTTAATCCAAAAATCCATCAAACAACAAAGAAAAAGTACGTTAAGGATTTATTTTCAGGGTTTGAATATAATCTGCAACTTGTTCTATCAGCCATCCGGGAGTTGATGTAGCCCCACTTATGCCCACGGTTTTAACATTCAGGAACCAATGTGGTTCAATATCATCTATGTTGCAGATATAATGCGAATTAGGGTTGCTTTGCTTGCAAACGCTGAATAGATATGCCCCATTTGCGCTATTGTTCCCACCAACAAAAATGATAATCTCGTGTTCGGAAGCAAAAATTTTCAATCCCGCGGTGCGGCCCGAAACCTGTTTGCAAACACTTTTCGTGATTATTAAATCGGGGTTGCCATATTCATTCATTTTACTTTCAACCTGAGCTGCAATTGCCTTATACTGTTCGGCATCCATGGTTGTTTGCGAGAATAAACGTACTGGTTTTGTAAAATCAATTTTCGAAAGTTCAGACTCGTTGTGTACAATTATTGCAGCGTTTCCGGCATTCCCGTTCAATCCAGCAACTTCGGCATGACCGGGTTTCCCGAAAATTACAATTTGCGCGTTTGAAACTTCCCCCGCCAAATAACTTTCATTTATCCTCTTTTGTAATTTGGTAACAATCGGGCAGGTTGCATCAATAATTTCTATTTCAAGTTCTTTGGCCATACTAAAAGTTGATGGTGGCTCTCCATGCGCCCGAACCATAACCGTACTGCCACTCAGCGCGTTTAAATCGGAATGGGAAACCACTTTCAAGCCTTTTGATTTGAGCAAATCCATTTGGGCTTGGTTATGCACCATTTCGCCGAGGCAAAACAGGTTTTTCCCATCACTTAGCTCTTTATCAGCCAACTGAATAGCATGGTTTACACCAAAGCAAAACCCACAATCAGGGTCAATGGTAATTTTCATTGTATTGCATTGTATAAAGGGCGAAAGTACTAAAACCGAGGGATTTTTTGAAAAAAGCAGGGATTAGAAACGCTTCCCACACGAATTAAATAAAAATGTAATTTTACGAACTTAACATTCAAGCCGCTCAAAATACCTAAAAATGGAGAAACACTACAAAGCGATGTGCTGAGACTTTGTGGCAAAAAAAAATATTTTTCTGATTAACTCAATCATTCAATATTGCTAAAATCAAACAAGAAATGTATGAAACATAAATTTTTTATTTTTTTGCTCTGTATTGGCTCTTGTAGCCTGAAAATAAGTGCACAGGAAAGCCAAAAGCCATTGGCAATGTTTCGCGATAGCACCGATAATGCCTTTGATATCAGTGATTTTCTGTTGAACAAAAAAGGTTTTTTGATAGTGCCCACCGTAATTACCGAACCAGCGGTTGGCTATGGTGCTGCCGGGGCGGCAATATACTTTCATTCATCGTATTCGGCTAAAAAAGGGCCGCCCAGCATGAGCGGGGTTTTAGGCGGTGGCACACAAAACGGAACCTGGCTTGCCGGCGCATTTCACATCGGGTATTGGAATCACGACCGCATCAGGTACATGGGAGCTGTTGTCCGGACTTCGGCCAACCTCGGATATTATGGTTCCGGTTATATAGAAAGCCTGAAAGACCAGTCGGTTAACCTGAACTTGGATGCTTGGGTTGTATTGCAACAAATAAAATTTAGGCTTGCCGAAACTAAGTTCTTTGTTGGTGGGCGCTATTTACTGTTGGATACCGACAACACATTTGAAGTTCCTGTTGATATTCCTGAATTTGAAGGGATTGAATTTAGTTCGACACTGAGTGAAGCATCTGCAATATTGAACTACGATTCGAGAAACAATATTTTTACCCCCAACAAAGGTTTTTTTATCGAGCTGGCAGGCACATACAGCGACACTTGGATGGGAAGCGACGATTTATACGGAAGGTTGTCGGCTAAGCTGATTGGATATTTTCCCGCCAACAATAATCTAACCGTTGGCGTTAGGCACGAAAGCAGCTATTCTTTTGGCAATATACCGTTTTATGCCCGGCCAATCGTTATTTTGCGCGGTGCCCCTTTAATGAAATACCAGAACAATAACACAACTGTAATGGAAGCCGAAGTAAACTGGAATATTTATAAACGCTGGAACCTGTTAGGTTTTACAGGGATAGGTAACGCATTTTCCGATTTCGATTCGTTTGATAAAGGCAAAAGCATCAGCTCGGTGGGCACAGGATTCAGGTATTTGATAGCACGTAAATTTGGTGCGCAGATGGGAATGGATTTTGCCAAAAGCACCGACGATTTTGCTTTTTATATTGTATTCGGAACCAGTTGGTTAAGGTAATTGTTTAATTAGAGTCTGTCCATAAAGTCGATATTTAGTTCTATTTACGATGTACGAGTTACGATTGACGAAACTAACCCACTGAAAGATAATCGTAAATCGCAATTCGTACAATTTGAATTAATAAGAGTCATTAAACAAAATCTGCCAAAATGGTTTAGAATAAAAAACCGATCTTAACATGTGAGTAAAAAGCACCTATTTCGGGCGAATACATGGCTGTAAATTCCATAGGCAAAACCCCAAGGTTATAGCCTAAACCTAATGAAAAGCCGTTTATCCATCTCATTTCATCCTCATCATAAATATTTGTTGGTGTACTGAAATTATACATTCCTGTATTAGCCTTTCCGGTCAAAAACAGGTTACCGCTTAAATTATATTGCAGCCCAACCAATGCCGAAGTTAAGGAGGTAGTGGTAATCTGCCCTTCGTTGAGGCCAACAAATACTATCTGCCTGTCGGAAATATCCTGCACACCTCCCAAATAAAAATTATCGAAAATAAAATCTTGTGAATTTAAGGTAACACCTACCTGCAAATTATATAAGAATACAAACTTGCTTCCCAGCGAATGGTACCTTGAGTAGTTGAGCATAAACCGGTAATATTCAGGCTTCCCATTTATTATTTCCGATGTATCTATTGCAGGCCCCTCAACTGTATTTATGGTTATTTCTGCTTTACGGTTAAACACCATGCCTGCCAAGGCCGTAAATTCGTAACCGCTGGTGGGGTATAAGCGTCGGTCGGTGGTCTTAGCCTCCGACTTCAAATATGTATAGTAATTATTCATGTTCCCATCCACATTCAAACTACCGGTAACATCGGGTTTAAATTTATTGCGTTGGTGCTTGATACCTGCAGCCAAACTCCAGTTTGTACCAAAAACCCTTGTGTAGTTTAGGTCGAATTGATTGTAGTTGACATTGTAAAGAGAGTTCTGCTGCGAGCCTTGGTAAATATTTAAAGGCAGGTTTTCGATCCGGTAACTGAGGTTTAGGTAATTATTTGCTTTTGGCCCAAAAGCTTGCTTATGTTCAACCATGAACCTAATGTATTCGCCAGCAGCCAGTTTAACCATGGTACGCGACTTGTCGAGAAGCAGATTTCGCGTAGTAAGATTTACCAATATGGCCGCCCCGCTGTACGAATGGTACGACAAGCCTAATTTTAACTGGGTCAGGGGGCTTTCTTTTACTTTACAAACCATGTTTGCATGTCCGTTGGTAGTGGGTTTTAGCTCGTAGTGAACATTATCGTAATAGCGGCTCGAATATGCTTTTCTAAACCCTTTGTTGATTTGGCTCGCTGTGTAGGAATGGCCGGGCTTTATTTGAATTTTATCCAAAAGCAGGCTCATACTCGTTTTTTTTATTCCATCGAACGATATTTCATCAATAACAATTGATTCGGTTTTTGGTAATCGTCCGTTTGGATTATAATTAATAGGATATCGCTTGTTTAGCGAATCGGCAAGATGCTTAAAATAAGGATAGTAAAGATTGCCCATTGCTTTTCCAATCCGCATAATTGAATCGGTAGCTTCAAAGCTTCCGGCACTATATTTTTCTACCGGAGGCTCAATAATAAGGTTGCAAAGTTTTTTCTCCTTTACCAGGTCTTCGGCATCGCGGTATTGTGTAATCTGGTAGAAAACATCCAACACATTGTTTAACTTCGAAATATCGGGCAAACCGGTAAAAAGATTCACCCCAATTACTATATCAGCACCCATTTCTTTAATATCCGATACCGGAAAATTCCGTATAATCCCACCGTCAACCAGTTTGGTCGAACTATGATCGATGGCAGTAAATACACTTGGGATTGCCATACTCGATCGCACAGCTTTAACAATTTCGCCATCGGAAAGAACTATAGCTTTTCCGTCGGATAAATCAGTGGCAATACATTTAAAAGGGATATTAAATTTCGAGAAATCCTTAATATTGTAAACGGGCAAAAACAAATCGTTGAGTGTTAGCCAGAGTTCTTCCGATTCAATTAAACCAGTCCCAATGTGTGGTTTAAAATCCTTGATGCCAAGTTCGACGGAATACTTTCCATATTCGTCTTTTTCGTCAATACTTATATCCGGGAAATTAGGTTTATTGCTCAAAATTGCATCCCAATCCAGCTTATACGCTATTTCCTCTATTTGTTTTCCGGAGTAACCTATTGAATATAAAGCACCGATAACACTTCCCATGCTGGTGCCTGTTACATAGTCGATTTTAAGCCCGGCACTATCGATGGCTTGTAAAACACCAATATGCGATATTCCTTTTGCACCACCGCCACTTAACACCAGCCCGACTTTGGGCCGTTGAGCCAAAGCTGTATTAAAAGTTAGTATTAGTAAACAACAGCTTATCAGAGCTTTTCCAATGAATTGAAAGATTGACCTCATTGCATAAAGTATTACAATTGTTTACAAAAATAGAATAAAAGCTTTATTTTGCGCAAATATTACATTTCATGGCTTTTTTAATTCCAAGGCACTTTGTGGTTGAGTGTAAAACTCAAAATTTGGTTAAAAATATTTTGGTTTTTTATCTCCGACAGTGTTGCTAAAAGCTTGATGAATATTCGTATTCGAATAAAACCGAAAAATAATAATTAGCCGACATTATTGGAATTTGTTTTACAGATAAACATTTGGGCTAACTATTATTTTGATGTTTTGAAAGGCTTCTGTGTTTTTTCTGAATGTGCTTCTGTTTTTTTTTTCTTGTCCTTTTGTCTTGACACAAAAGTACCAAAAAGTCAAGGCTTTATATAAATTTTACACATCTGTACACCTCGGTAAACACGCGCAAAACAAGGCTTGATAGTTTGGGTACAACGTCCTTGGAGCAGGTGAAGCTGTGTTTTGCTACGCACATGCCCACGCGGTTTACCTTCGGCTACATCTGCGTAAAATTTCTATAAGGCCAGTCCCTACACCCTCGAA
>CAJAXK010000258.1 GCA_903946925.1 uncultured Bacteroidales bacterium
ATCCAAAATAATTTGAACATCATCAGGAAACATTTTTATGTATTCATCAACGGTCATATAAATAAATTGTTAGTTTATGATTCTGTTGATAATCATGAAGCTTTTTCAATTTGTTTTCACTGATAAAAATTGACCTGACCCGGACTACTTTCCATACTAAAGTAAATTTCAATTCTTTCTAAAACCACTCTTTAAACAACCAAAGCTTTGAATTGTTGAATTCATTGGCTGATTTAATAAATGTTCCCAACAGACTCAACCAGGTACCGATGGCACTGCGATCTTCAAATCCCCTTTCCCTTTGCCAAAATCCACATTTAGAAAAACCGTCTTTTCCACATCTGGAGTTTGGTTAAGGGGCACAAATGCCTCCATGCTCAGATTTTTGTTAAGTTCGCAATACAAGTCATTAATTTTTGACCCTGGAACTTCCAGTTTAATGGCCAATGACAAATCAGAAAACATTTTAAAATCAACAATATCGCCATATTTCGAAATCACACATTGAATCCTTTCTATAAAAGGATGTCGCTCTTCATTGGTTACACCTGACCAAAACAACATTTCCATAATATCCTGAAAAGTAAAGAAGTGTTGTGATTAAGTTTGGATATATTTGGTGCCTTTAGTGATGAACACCTGAAAGGAAAAGCCCGGTTTTGTTGATAATACCAATCACTATTGATCCAAAACTGTACTTGAATCCGATTGCATTTTTTGACAGTAAAAATGACATCAAACCCAATTTCAATCCTTAATACAACGGATGGAATGGCCCATTTCCTTATAGTTGACGCCTAATGCTGAATTTATTTCGTTGTAGCTTACGGTATAGCAATAGGCATAAAACCCTTCTTCATACCCATCTCTGGACGAACTCCACCAGCATGCCTCATAGCCAATGTTGGAAAAAGCACCGCTTTGCATATTTTCCATTGGGAAACGGCGACCAACAGGAATGCCCATGAAACCCGATGAATTGCGCTTTTCAGCATAATCTGGATTACCAACTGCGCCTGAATTTGTTGAAGGATTCCATCCTTCTGCCGATGCCAACGACTTGGCTATTTTGTTAACTGCAGTTGTGCCATCATAATTGTAGCCATTGGCAATCAGATAGTCTTCCAAAATTTTCCATTCCTCTTTCGTGGGCACATGCCAGCCTGTCGGGGCTAATTTCCCTGTATTTACTGCGTACCAACTGTATAAAGCACCATAAATATTTTTGTTTGCCACATCGTTTTGATACCAGCAATATCCGGCAGGCATGTAACCCTCCCAGCGCTCATTGTACCGTATATCGGAATTATCGTTATACTTGGTAGTGCGCAGGTTTTCTGCCATCCAGGTTTGGGTACCTATGGTTATGGTGTTGTAAACGTTGCCATCATTATCGAATAGTTTAGGATTATCCGTAATATTTATTTTTACAGTTTTACTTACACTGTTAAAGGTTGTGGCATCGGTAGGTATAAAATCAACCTTTAAATCCTGGCTTGCCCCAATAGTAAGTTTAGTGCCGATTGTTGGCGTGTAAACAAATATCCCTTCAACATTGGCAGTGGCATTTAGCTGTATATTGCTCAACAAGGTGCCATAGCTAATGTCGGCAGGATTGTTCCATGTTATTAAGGGGTCAGTTTTCTCACTGTCCTTTTTACAATTAGTGAACACAAAAAATGTTGCCGATAATAAGACTGCCAAAACGAAAATCCTGCTGGTATTTTTCATAGTATATTTTTTTATCAACCTACAAATATATAACTAATAGCAATGTGTATTGCTTTTTTACTATTTCGAAAAATATTGTTTTGCAAATATCCGAAAATCTGAATTTTCATAAAAAGTGCTTCCCAATGCAAGCGTAATTTGTGGCATTTCAATAATACGGCTTGCATGTAGAAATCAGGAATGGCAAAAAGGGTATTGATCAATAAGGGTTGACTCTACCCCTAAACCCTTGATCGCCTCGATGTTGACAGGCAAAAAACATTGAATCCCCATGTAGGTTCGCAGTAGGGCCGGTAAAGTTCAACATAAACTTAAATCGCATTCGTGGAAGGAAGTTCACGGCTGCGATTTGGCTTTGTATAATACTCCCCAAAAATCAGACCACGTGTTAAGCAATAAAATGAACTACTTTTAACCATGGATTATGAAAGCAACAAGAAGAAAATTTACATCCGGATTTAAAGCACAAGCAGCCATCGAGACGCTCAAAGAGCGGGACACTCTGGCCGTATTATCAAAACGATTTGAAGTGCACCCTGCATTGCTCACTAAGTGGAAA
>CAJAXK010000259.1 GCA_903946925.1 uncultured Bacteroidales bacterium
CCGGTTCGGCATAATTCAATAGACATTACATTATTCAGCATTTATAAAGACAACAATGGTGAAATGTGGCTTGGAACACACGAAAACGGGGCATATAAATTTAATGGGGCAACATTTGAAAAATTCACACAGTGATGAAAAACAGAAGAGCAACCGCTAATCGAGTTGACGGCCCCGCCAGCAAATACTGTTGGGGTTCGCCTCTCACTTCATGCAAAACGCTTAAGGAAAGTGTATAGGCGTTGGAAGTTTCAATTTGGTTAGCCGTAAAAACTATTTGAGCCAACTTTATAGCAAAGAGAATTTATTGGGATCTAATAAGCATTATTTAAACAGTATTTTACTAATGGTCATGAAATATGCCCTTTAAAGTAATGTAGATTTTGAGCTTGTAAAACCAATTGTTTGGCCAAATTCCATTAAACATTTTTTTGCCTCGCTTTAAATTATCACTACATATACACTTCATTGATACTATGCAAAAGTAAAATCACACTACAATAATTATTTATACTATTGTATATTAGATTATTAAAATAGATTAATTGACTACAATTTAAAATTAAAATATTCAGAATACACTATATATAAAAAGCGGTCTGGAAATTAAATGTAATTTAGCACTCCATTTTAAAATTCGGGTGACACTATGTTTAATTTTAAACATGCAAAAAAGTCAATAGAAATAATTGAACAATTTCTTGGTTTGATTGATCAGGGTAGCCTGATATTCAAGGATGGCGTCAAGAACTACTTGCTTGGCAATAAAGAAAATTTTCAGGATAACCTTAAAACCTTGTCAAATCTGTCTTCCGAGGCTGATATAAAAAAGAGGGAGATTGAGAATATTTTATACACACAATCGTTGATGCCCCAACTAAGGGGCGATATCTTAAAACTGCTTGAAGAACTCAACAATATTATTGATTTGGCAAAAACCAATTTATTTGAATTTGATGTTGAGGTGCCTTTTATCCCAAGCGAACTAAATCAGGATTTGATTAAACTCACAGAATTGTCGGTATTGGCCATAGATTCGCTGATTCCCGCAGCAAGGGACTATTTTGTAAATCCTGGCTCGGTTAAAGAAAAATTACATCGCGTATATCTTTACGAAAAAGAAACAGATAAACTTGCCAGTTCCATCAAAAGAAGAGTATTTCAGAATATCCCACAATTAAAACTGAGTGAAAAGTTTCATTTACGATATTTCACCCTGCACATTGAGATATTATCGGATGTTGCTAAAAATGCAGCCGACCTCCTTTCGATAATGGCATTGAAACGTGCTATATAATAAACCATGACACTGGCTCTAATATTTATTGTAAGCGGTTTATACCTGGGATGGTTGTTAGGCACTAATGACACATTGAATGTATTTGGCTCAGCAGTAAATTTAAAAGTATTGAATTATAAAACGGCTGCATTTGTAGCAAGCCTTTTTATTTTATCAGGTGCTATTTTTCAAGGCGAAGGGACAACAAAAACGATTCATAGTTTAGGTTATATTTCGAAGCCGGCTATTGCTTTTACTATTGCGCTTTGCGTTGCTTTAGTCGTGCTTATCCTCGTAAAAATCAAGCTTCCAGTGTCAACCAGCCAGGCAATTGTTGGCGGAATGATGGGATGGGGCATTTTTGTACATGCCACAACAGATTGGAACCTTCTATCCAAATTTATTCTTTCATGGATACTGGCTCCTGTAATTGGAATATTATTGGGAATGCTTTTCTTTATATTGATGCGGGGTATCCTGAAAAGATCCAGAATCCATTTAATAAAGCTTAACTCATACCTTCGTATTGCAACATTTATTGCCATCGCGCTTGCGGCTTTCGGATTGGGGGCAAATAACATAGGCAATGTAGTTGGCATATTTTCGAATTTAGCGCCTGACCTTTCTATTGATTTCGGTTTCTTTACGATAGGCGGGATTCAAATCCTGTTTCTTTTGGGCAGTATTTCAATTGTTACAGGAATATATTCGTACAACTGGCGGTTAGTGAGCGAAAGAAGCAATGAAATCCTCTCACTTACTCCTGAAGCCACTGTGGTTGTACTGGCAGCACAGGCTGTTGTGTTATTCCTGTTTTCATCATCCTGGTTAGCTAATAGTCTTGCTTCTGTGGGATTGCCAGCTTTTCCTTTAGTACCGGTTTCTAGCACACAGATTGCAATTGGGTCGGTTATAGGAATCGGATTTGTTAAAGGCTCTCAGGAAATTGAAGCTAAAACTTTTACAAATATAGGACTCGGCTGGATTTCAGCACCGCTTGGAGCCGGTTTGTTAACCTATTCCGCCCTTTTTATTATTCATACCGTGTTTCAATTCCCTGTCAGCCACGAAAATTTACAACTTGAATTTAAACAAACTGAAATTCAAAATCTGGCTTCCCATCCGCCTACATTAAACATGGTTTTGCCCGGTATCATATTCCTTTCAGCCGTTATAATCCTGGCACTTATCTACTTGTTTTTCAGGCAACAGAAATTAAGGTTGAAAGCGGAAAAAGATATCCTGGCCCAGCAGAATCAATTGTTCCTTTCAGAAAAAGCCATGAATGAGCTTGAAATGAAAACGTTTGCCATAGAAAACGAATCATTGAATTTGAAATTATTGGTCAAACGCAAGGAGTTCATGGACATAGCGCTGAATATAAGTGAACAAATTTCTTTTCTCGAAAAAATCTCCACAGGAATCAATGACGCGATAAAAACTCCAGATAATGAAGAACGTGAACATCGCCTCAACAAATTATCAATGATCATCAAACAAAAGATGTCGTTCCCTCAGGAAAAGAAAGAGTTTTACATGCAAATTGAAGAAATCCATAAAGACTTTCACCTCAAACTTAAAACCAGTTTCCCTGACCTCACCAATCTGGAAAAACGATTAGCCGGTCTTTTAAGGCTTAACCTTTCAACAAAAGAAATATCAACCTTATTGAATATTTCACCCAAAAGTGTTGAAGTAGCCCGGTACCGCCTGAAGAAAAAAATGAATATTGAAAAGGACAAATCTTTAAACAACTTTATTACTAACCTTTAATCTTAAACCTAGTATGTATGAAAACAATTAACCGAAGTTTAATGGCCTTACTCCTAATGGCCTTACTATTTGGGGGGAAACTTGCAAGTGCTCAAGAAAATGACACTGTGAGAATTGATGCTTACGGGCGAACTGTAAAAAGAATGACGGCCAACCCGGAATACTGGAGCGGTTTCCTGACTTTTGAATCGAAAAACAGGGATATGAGAACCTGGTTCGACCTGAGGGTAAATTTCGACGGAGCCCATTATTTTGACAAAAACACATTAAATGAACTTGGCAGTGGCTTAACCATCCGACGCTTACGGTTTGCCATGAAAACAATTATGTACAAACATTGGACTGGTGAGGTTGACTTGAATTTCGCTGGCGGACAACTTGATGTAAAGGATGCTTTTATTGGCTACAAATCGGATGAACATAACTATTATTTCAAAGCTGGTTATTTTAAAGAGCCTATTTCAATGGAAACTACCACCACGTCGAGGTATCAGACCTTTATTGAAGAACCTTTTATGACCGAGTTTGCGCCTGCCCGCCAATTAGGATTAAATTTTTCGAAGTGGGATACCAAATATTTAGTAGTTGGGGGCATACATTTTAACGATGTCGAAAACCTTGAAGTTACAACTTGGTCGCAGGATGCAAATAAAGCGAATGGTACTGACGAAGGCTATTCGTTAACCGGAAAAGCTGTTTTCCGCCCTATCAATAAAGATAACAAGTTGGTTCATATTGGTATTGATGCATCCTACCGTACACCAAAAACCAGTTGGGAATTCCCTAACACTTATCGCGTTTCGATGAGGGATATGACAAATATCAGCCGTAAAAAGTTTCTTGATTCCGATGATATTCCCAATGTGGAATCCAATGTTTTACTTGGTGGCGAATTGGCCGCCAGCTACAAAAACATCAAATTTGCCAGCGAATACCTGCTTACAAAAGTTAACAGGAAAGAAGGCTTTGAAAACTACCAGGCCAGTGGTTTATTTGCTTCTGTTTCTTATCTGGTTTTCGGTGGCCTTTACCACTACAATGACGAAGAGGGTGAATTTACCCGCGTTGAAAGAGGGAAAGAATGGGGCGATATTGAATTGGCCTTCCGGTTCGATTACATCGATCTGAATGATACCAAAGCTAAAATAATGGGTGGAAGTGCAAACGGATATACAGGCGGTGTCACCTACCATGTTAATCCCAATGTGAAATTCATGCTTAATTACTCCTACATTGATCATGACAGGTATGCCAATGGCAAAGGGAAACTTTATTGTGGAACTGATGTTGACGGCAATCCAACCATGGATTACACTAAAGTTTCAGAACCTGCCGGAAAAGGTGGAGACGACTATGGATTGATTCAAGCTAGAGTAGAAATTGACTTCTAAAAACAACTAACAGTTAAAATAAAGATAATGAAAACAAGAATATTTTTATCAGTTCTTTCAGCGACAATGATTTTTCTATCGGGTTGCGTGAAAGATGACCTATATGTAGATGATACAACACCAGGCTCCGATATTGTGCTGGTAATAAACGAAGTTGCTTCAAACAATGGCGATCCAAATCCAGACTGGATGGAAATATACAATCCTGGCGATGCTGAAGTTGACATTAGTGGTTTTGGGGTTTATGATAAACCTGCTGCTATTTATACATTTCCTGCAGGTACAAAAATTGCCGCTAAAGGTTTTTTTGTAGTAGTTTGCGATGTTGCACTGGCGGGAACTGATCCAACCAAATATGCTGCCTTTGGAATTTCATCAGGTGGCGAATCCGTTTTCTTGGTCGATACCAATACTGCAATAATCGATCAGGTTGATGTACCGGCAATGCCCCTGGGCATATCGTATGCAAGAATCCCTGATGGAGGCGATGTTTTCGCAAACGCCAATCCTACAAAAGGAACTGAAAACAGCAATACAAATGAACCTCCGCTTCTTATAGCAGATTCCATAGCAAACCCTAATGATAATAGCAGTTTTGATTATTCGGTAACAGCTTCTGATGCCGGAGGGATCAGGGATGTGAAAATATACACCGAAACAGGGACTGATGTTAAAATAACTGAAATGGCCCCGACTGGTGGCGGGATATACAAATTCAAATTCCCCGTAATGGTAGCTGGCACAACCGTAAAATACTATGTTGTAGCTACTGACGAAACTGGAAAAAAAACATATTTCCCAACTACTGCCCCTGCCGTTAATGCGAGTTTTACGGTAACTAATGGAACCCCAAATTTTGAATCGGTAGTTCTTTCGAATGAGAACCCATCGGATGGCGAAGCAGTTAATTTTACGGTTAAAGCCTATGACAAAACAGGAGTTAAAGAAGTGAGGTTATATTACACGCTTAATGATGCGCTTGCCACAACCAAAGTAACTGTAATACTAACCACAACTGACAATTTAACATTTACTGGCACCATTCCCGGTCAACCTGATTTAACAAAAATCAGTTATTATTTAAGGGCTGAAGACAATTCCTCATTAAGGACCTATTTCCCCGCTGAAACAGTTGTGGGTGGTGTTGTTACCAGTGAATTTAACCACGATGTTGCAAGTACATGGCCATTTATAAAAGTTGCTCCATTAGCGCCACTCAATCAATTGGTTATTAACGAAATTCAAGCCTCAGGGACTCCATGGGATTTTATCGAACTGTACAATTCAACAAATGCAACAATTGATATCAGCGGATTTAAAATTTATGATTCTGGTGGCCTTGGGGCAGCATATCCAATACCGGCTGGAACCAGCATAGCCGCAGGTGGTTTCTATGTTATGGAAACAGGTTCGGGATCGCCTCAGGGACAATTCGGGATTTCCTCATCAGGAGAGGATATTACCCTTGTAAATGGCTCAGATGTTATTGTTGACCAATTACTTAAAGCAAACTGGCCTGGGGTTCCCTTAGTTGCCCGCAAGAAAGATGGACTTCCTAAATGGATTGTTCCAACTAGTGAATCAAAAGGTACGGCCAACCCATAAGTAATTTTGAAATACTTAAAATGGAATAATATGGAAATGGAATCGCAATTATCGGCAAATAATCGCGGTTTCGTTTCCGTATGGCTTTTTGTACCGGTTTTATTGTTTTTGCTCTTTGCTAACGCTTGTACAAAAGATAAGAAAGACACCTTGGCCATGCTTGAACCTGTCGCAGTTTACAATGTGGATATCCCTGAAACTTCGGACCTTAGTTTCGGTTACTCAAAAGAAGTATTATATACTGTGAGCGATCGAACAGCAAAAGTGTATAAAATCACTACCCAAGGCAAAGTGCTTTCGGAACTTTCATTTACAGGTAGCGATTTGGAAGGGGTATGTTATGCTGGGAATCAATCCCTTTATGTTGTGGAAGAGCGGTTGCGAACAGTAATAAAACTAGATTTACAAGGCATCAAACTTGAACAAAAGGCAATTCCAGTTAAGATAAATGATGATAACCAAGGGTTTGAGGGTATTACGAATGCTACCCTCAACAGGCATTTTTACATACTCAACGAAAAAAATCCTGGCTTGCTGATCGAAACTGATGAAAACCTTAATATCCTCACAAGCTATCCGCTGTCATTTGCCAGTGATTATTCAGGCATTTGCGTTGATAATGTAAACCAACAACTCTGGATAGTTAGCGATGAATCGGCAAGTGTAACAAAATGCACAATGAAGGGTGAATTAATCGAAAGCTTCCGCATTCCGGTATCAAATCCCGAGGGAATAGCTTTTAATCCCGAAACCAATCAACTGTTTATAATAAGTGATTCTGAAGCAAGGCTTTACTTGTTTCAAATTAAGAACCAATAAATTCAAACCCCATGGCAAATGAAGAATTAAAAATAGGCGAAATATCTAAACCAAGATTCGAATTCCGATCGTTCGGACAGGATTTTGAAGCAGCAGCCAAACGCATGGCACGGTTATCAATGCCGGTTCCCGAAAAAGTTTGGGAAAGGTATTCAGATGAAATCTACATCCTCTCGCGCACAAACGACATCAACAACACTAAGGTTCGCGACGGGAAAATGGATATCAAAACTTACGTTCAAACCGTGGATGGTCTTGAGCAGTGGAACCCACTGATGAAAGGCGAATTCCCAATACAGGCTTCGGTTTTAAAAAACGAGGTTTTCCCCGCTTTTCAGGTTACTACGCCTGAATTAACCCAGGATGTTTATTCTTTTGATGAATTCATGGAAATTATCAATACCCATCCCGATTTGGCGGCAGTAAAGGTACACAAGCAACGCTTCGGCTATATGGTAAACAATACGATATGCGAATACGGGGAAGTGCTGATTAATGGCGCAAGAGTTATGACGATAAACTCCGAATCTACTGAAGTGGACGATATTAAAAAGACAGTCAAGGATATTGGATTGGAAACTGTGGAAAACATCAACTATCTACAGGCGATAAAACGTGTTATCGGCATGATTAACAAACCTTTGGCAAACTAAGCGGGGATTCGCCGGGATAATTTGTTCAGGGTTCAGAGTTCCGGGGTTCCGGTTTCCGGATTCCAAGTTCTATACTTTGAAGGTTTGTCAACTTTTAAATAGGACAAAAATGGGGGAAACATTAAAAAATTGGGAGTTTGCCCGAAGCAAGCAACCCGGCACAAGGAACCCGGCACATGGAACCCGGCACATGGAACCCGGCACAAAAAACCTTTACTTTAAGAAATGATGTTTCCACAAATTATTAAAACAGAATTTAAACTTCAATAACATTTAAACACTGAAATAATGGCACAAGAAATAGAACGCAAATTCCTGGTGAAAGGTGATTTTAAGCAGGATGTATATAAAGAAACACGGATTACGCAAGGCTATCTATCTTCTGTTCCTGAACGGACAGTACGCGTTAGGATAAAAGGCGACAAAGGGTTTATCACCATTAAAGGTATTGGAAACGCTTCAGGGGCAAGCAGGTACGAATGGGAAAAAGAAATCCCGGTTAATGAAGTGGACGCGCTTTTACAGATTTGCGAGCCTGGGGTAATTGATAAAACACGTTACCAGGTAAAATCGGGGATCCACACTTTTGAAGTGGATGAATTTTATGGCGAAAATCAAGGATTAACGGTAGCAGAGGTAGAATTAAGTGCCGAAGACGAAGGATTTATAAAACCAGCATGGCTCGGCGAAGAAGTAACCGGCAACGTAAAATATTACAATTCCATGCTGATGAAGAATCCATTTACAAAATGGTAGCTTAGTTTTATCCGTTCAATGAATCTACCTGCCTAAACCTTAAAATGTAGGGTTTAGGGAAAGGGCTTCATTTTCTTCCTATCCGATTGTATATAAATTAACTGAATTTGCAAAATGACTGAGCCAAACAAAAAGATACCTGAAGATACCTCTTTCGATCTTTTGGATATGCACAACTATCGGATCGAAAAGCTTCCGAAACGTAAGAAAGGCAATTTTGAAAAATGGCTGACGTACATAGGGCCTCCATTGGCTATTGTTTCATTTGTATTATTGGGTTTCGTCTTGAAATTGTCATTTTTGCAACAGATAGACCCAACCCAACTTACGGAAGAGGCAAAAAAAGTATTTGATAAAATCGGGGCCGAGGCGTTTTCACGGAACAATGCGGTACTGCTTGGGATTTTTGTTGCGGGACTCATTCTCTGGATAACCGAATCGCTTCCTAATTACCTCACTTCGCTTATTCTTATAGTTTCCCTGGTGCTTACAGGGGTGCTGCCCGAGAAAAAAGCGTATGCCGAATTAGGAAATCCTGTTATGTGGCTCAATATCATGTCGTTTGTATTAGCTAGCATGTTGGTAGCAACCGGAGTTGCAAAACGATTTGCACTTTGGTTTATTCTGAAATTTGGCAAAAATGCCGGAACAATTTTCCTGAGTTTCATGGTGATCAATATTGTATTATCTGCCTTTATTTCAGCAACCACAGCAAAAGCAGCCATCCTGTTGCCTATTTTTATGGTTATTGCAGCCATTTATGGTGCACGTGGCGGCGATCACCGCAATAATTTCGGACGGAGCATCGTATTGCAGAATTTGCTTTATATCAACATTGGGGCAAGTGGTTTTTTAACCGGATCAGGTGCCAATCTACTGGCGGCTGCCTTAATTGGCGGGGCTATTGGCGGAAATGTATTTTTCGGCGACTGGATGATGGCCATGTTCCCGATGATGCTGACCGTGATGCTAATTGGCTATTGGCTCGCCATGAGGGTGTTTTTCCCCCTTACTCCAGCGGAGCGTTTGCCACAGATTGAAGGTGGTATCGAGAGGTTAAGAAGTGAATATGCCAAACTTGGCAAAGTTAGTTTCCAGGAAAAAAAATCAGTGGTAATCTTTCTATTAATTCTTGGTTTCTGGTCAACAGATAAAATACATGGGATAAGCCCAACTGCTATCGCTTTTGTTGGTGCCATTATCGCACTGCTTCCCCGCATCGGGATAATCCAGTGGAACGAAGTGGATATCCCTTGGCATTTAATGTTGTTTTCGGCTGGTGCTTATGCCTTGGGAGCCGGATTTGCGGCAACCGATCTTCCCTCAATCAGTGTAAATGCCTTTTTCGATCATATTGGAATCGGCAACGAAACCCCATTTTGGGTACTTTATTTATTATTGACTGGTGTAATGGTTTTTAGCGCCCTGCTGTTCGAATCAAAAACAATGCGTGCAATGATTTTCGTCCCAATTGCCATTGGCGTTGCCGGTCGGTTTAATTTAAGTGTGATAAGCCTTGCTCTCCCGGTAGCTTTTATGATCGAACATGTGTATGTGCTGCCTTTTAACAGCAAACCAGCAGCATTGTTATATGAAACTGATCATTACAGTGTTGCGGATACGTTTAAGTATGGTTTCACTATGATGGTAACGGCTTGGCTTTTAATAATACTTGCCGGTGAAACCTGGTTTAAAGTATTAGGGATTACCCCTAATGGTGTATTTGGGGTTTTCTAAAAACTAGATAGAACCTTAGTTCGGAATGGATCTATTCGTCCAAATGGGATTATTTTGTAAAACAATTGCAGGAATGAAGCTGATAACCCTGCTTATCAAACGGGTTTAAAATAGCAGCTTAAAATGCTAACAAAAACATACAACGATATTGTGAATTTCCTGAGTTTTGCTACAAATCTCAGGAAATTGCGCAGCCGGATAAATCAAAGCATCGATTTGCCTGAGATAATCAGCGAATTCCCAAATTCGCACCCGAGAGGGTTCATTAAAGAATTTAAAAAAAGGAGAACCACCATTGTCGAGACTTATTTAAGGATTACCAAATGCCTCGAATCAGCCGACTATAACGAAAGGGTTCATGCGCTCAGCTTGTTAGCTGAACATATCATGTATTCGCGTTCGGTAAAAATGCCGCTCAATGCCGCAAGGGTTCAGCTTGCGCTGATGAAAGAAGTCGTTAAAAACCGCGACAATAAGCGGGTACAACTTGAACTGATGCGTGATTTCACGGTTTCTTCCTACGGTCATCCGAGGGCAATCCGTAACTTCCTGAAAAAATTAGATATTATTGAGGTTCCCGAAACAGGCGAAGAGCTGAAAGACCTGAAAATGGGGTGGGATTTCCATGTTCACGACAGCACTTCTTATGGCCGAAAAACACCTATTCAGCTTATCATTGATGCCTTCATTAAAGGTATTTCCGAACTCACTATCGCTTACAACAACCTTGATCGGGAAGAAGCAGTAAAAGAAGTGCTCGAAGCAGGCCGCATATTGGGCATCAAAGTTAATATAGCCTTGGAATTTAGTGCGCTAACCAATGGGATGCGGTTCCATTATATGTATATACTGCCTAATTTCTCAAGTAAAAAAGGCCGGTTTAAGAAATTCCTGAAACAAAGGTCCGACGATTTCAAAGAGTTCCTTCATGAGCTTGAAGAAAACGAAAAAAAGCGGGAGAAAAATATCGCGCAATTGATTGAAGAATTTAATAATGTGCATCTTACCAAAATCAATGAAGGATACGGTCCCGATTCCATTTACTACCTTCAGCCACTTTCAATCAATGGTGAGGATAAAACAGTAGGAAATAAAATCTATTCCCGGCGCCAGCTTGGGGAATTTCTTTATCCCAAGCTAAAGGAGGTTCTTGAAAAAAGGGCGTTACAGATTACCGCCCTGAAAATCCAGACAGAAAACGCCCCCACACAATTTGGCATCCGCGAGATTGAAACCATCCAAAAACGTTTTACAGATATCCGTTCCCAATATCGCCACTTGGAACCAGAAAAAATCAGGTTGGAGTACTTTGCAGGAAACGAATCATTGGCAACCGAAACGGCGGTAAGTAGCCTTCAGGATATTTACAACCTAGCAAAAAAGGCTGGTGGGAGTATCAAATTTATTCAACCACTCGAACATGGCTTACAAGCAGCTATTGATAAAATCCTCGAAAACCATGAAATGCTTGCGTTTACCGAGATATATAACATGTATGGAACTATTGACACCAAAGAGTCGGACTTTGTTATATTTACTCACTTCATCAAACTTCTCAACGAAGGAAACCAAGCCGGTTTAATCCGCTTTTTACACACCAACAACTTAACATTTGATCAGGATAAGCTTGAAACCACACTGTCGTATTTGCGGCAAAACATGCTGATTCCCGCAATTGGGAGTGACGCCGCAGGACGCTCCACCTTGGCACCAGGCATGGGTTTTGTTTTAGAAAGCCGTTTGCCGAAATACCAGCGCAAATATTTTGAGCGGAATCATTATAAATTGCCCGATGAAGTTTCGGAATTAATCTACAAGCTCGCAAGAATCCCCAAAACCCCGCTAAAGAAAAAAGAAAAGCCTAAAATTATTTGTCTGGGAAAACTTGATGCCGGAAAACAAAACATGATTGGCGATGAAAAAATTGAAAAGCCTATCAGTCCCGCCCGTGCATGGGAATACCTTAACCCAGCAATTAAAAATTCCATTTTTATCCTAATTGGGTTTATACCGGCCTATCTAACAGTAGGCTATGAATATGCGTTTCTCTGGTTAGCCATAACCGGTTCGCGCAATATGTTCGTTGATGTGATTTCAGGGAACGGATTCAGGCCCAAAGAATGGCATTCGAATGATATTAACTGGACAAATTTTGCACATTCCCTCTTCTGGACAGGGTTTTCGGTTCCTATACTGGGATTTGTAAAAGCCCGTTTCGATATTTTATGGACAGGCCCACATGATGGCTTCCTTTTCGAAACCATCAAATTCTTTTGCCTCAACATCGCAAATGGGATATACCTCGCATCCCATAATTATATCAGGGGTTTTGATAAAGTTACGATCAGGGGGAACTTTTTCCGCAGCATCATTGCCTGGCCCTTTGCGGCAGCTTTCTCGCCCCTGGGAAATGCATTGTTTTTGCCCAGTATCGTTCAAACCAAATTCTGGTCCGATTTTGTTGCGGCTATAATCGAAGGAAGCGCAAAATACAAAAATATTATTAGGGTTAAATACCAGATTATGAAAAAGTTAATACCCGATTTGGTTAGTGAGGACGAAGAAACGGAGAAGCTTGCAATGCTCGATATGATTTATTTTATAAACGAAAGCACACGGGCTAAAACCGCATTGCGGAAGCAATTAATACCTTCTCAAAATACATTTAAAAAGCTTAAAAACTTTATATTAAGAAGAAAGTACAAAGTGCTGATTCCTAACGAATCTCTCATTGAACTTAAAAAAAGGATGGAAACCCCAAACCGGGCTAACGAATTAATTAATTATATTATCAAACACTACCATCGCGAGCAGGGTTTGTTCCTGGTTAAAATGGTATCGGAAAATTATTATAAAATACAGAAATGGCTGGATAGAATGGATAAGTAGGGTTTGTTTTTTAGGATGCTACATTTTTGATTCAAAAAAAGGGACATCGTTTTGCTTTTTCTTAGGCAAACCTAAAAACTGCTATACCTATTGCTTATAAAATCAAAAATCGTTGACCAAGCGAAGCGTTCTAGTGCCGTGCAGTGTTCCACCCAGCACAACGAGCTCCAAGATGAAATTTACGATCAACACTCGGCTATTTATCTAATTTGCCAACTTTTCGGTGCAAGAGCTTATATATACAATTTGAAATTAGAAGAGCCGTGTGAAGGGAGGCTTTCAAGCACGGTTCTGTGAGAGGCTTGGGGTGAAATTTCCATTGCCGACTCGACCGGTATCACAAACAACTTAAATACAAGCAATTGTGAGTAAACTTAGAGGCTTTGTGCCACATCGGAAAGGGTTCGGCTGAGCTCACGCCGAAGTTTCAGTGTATCACTTTGTGGCCAAAAAAGACTCTTCGGAGTTGAATCAAAAAAAGGGTTTTAGTAATTATAAAAATAAAAAAATACGCACCCCACCAATATTTTAGTATTTTCGTATCATTAAACAGAGGATTTAAAGCGAGGTATGAAGTTTTTCAGGGGAAAGGAAGAGTTTGATCCCAATGAACCAGAAAGCGTTATTGCTGCATGTAAAAGCAACAATGCTTCGGCTCAGCGTGCCCTTGTGAAATTGTTTTTCGGCTATGTGAAAAGCATAGCGCTCAGGTACTCTTCCGATAATGATTTGGCCGATGAAATATTGAACGAAAGTTTTCTCAAAGTATTTAACAATTTGCACAAATACGATGAAAAACAGGCATTTAAAGGATGGCTAAGGACTATTGTGGTTAATACGGCCATTGATGCTTACCGTAAAAACAAGCAGTCGCCGGATTATGAAAACCTGGAAGATGTTCAGTTGCCCGACCTTAACGGGGATGCAATCAGCAGCATTTCGGCCGAAGAAATACTTACTCTGGTGCAGCAGCTTTCGCCTGTTTACCGAATTGTTTTTTCGCTTTATGTAATTGATGGTTACTCGCACAAAGAGATTGCCGAAAAATTGGGGATAAAAGAAGGGACTTCTAAATCGAACCTTCAAGATGCCCGTAAAAGACTGCAATCCATGATTTTAAAACTAAACCCAAACCTGTATTCCGCTTATGAATTAAAAACTTTACACAAAAATGAAGACTGAGGATTTTGATGAGGCTATCCGGAAAAAACTGGAAAACCTCACTCCAACATATACCGAAAGCGATATTGACAAAGCGTACCGCAATGTGGTCAGGAAAAGCAGGTTCCAGATCAAGGGCGGCAGCAGTTCATGGCTTTTGTATTCCCTGTCGGCAGCAGCCATTACAGTTGTTACAATCATGTCGGTTTCATTTTTCAGGAATAACAACGAAGTGGCTTTAAACAATACTAAAAATAGTATAAATCAGAATATCAATATTATAGATACAACTAACAAGCTTTCGGTAAATAAGGATACTGTTGAATTCGTACAAAATAATACAA
Organism: uncultured Bacteroidales bacterium; assembly: GCA_903946925.1. GTDB lineage: Bacteria > Bacteroidota > Bacteroidia > Bacteroidales > UBA4417 > UBA4417. The sequence goes on from CAJAXK010000259.1 coordinate 14,408, forward strand.
ATGTTGGGCAAGCCCCAGAAAGAGCAACAGCCGTTTTTGAAGGTCCTATTTCGGTTACCGGAATTAAAAAAACAGAAAAATATAACGAACCAAGTAGTATAAATACCTCGGAAGAAAGCTTTGTAACCCCCAAAACAGATAATACAATACTTGAACCAAGCATTGCAAATGTCAGCAGCATCGCATTGCAGGGAAAAACCCAGGATACTTTAAACAGAAAGAAGGAAAATGAAACCCCTGCAATTTTCGACAATCAACCTGAATTGGCCAAAAACAAGCAAGTAAGTGCTGAAAATGTGGATATTGTCCCTCCTGCTCAAATAGAAAGCACAAATACTACGCTAAAGGAAAGCAGCAAAGTTGATTTTGTAAACAAAGCCGATTCGATTGCACCGGCGAAAAAGCAGAAAAATAGTTTTAAGCCTTTCAGCGTTTTTGAAGGTGCCAAATTCAGCGTTGGCCCTGATTTCATGTTTTCGAACCAAGCGATGGGAACTGGTATTTCGGGTAAAATGGATTTAAAAAACCGTTTTGGGATTGGCACAGGTTTGAATTATACTGTTTTAAATACCGAGAATTTCACTGATACGGCAGATATGTTCAGGCACAAACCGCCTCATTTCCATAATGATACCAACAATCATTTTAACGATAAAGGCCATATCAGCGATATATCAATTACCAACAGCCTTATTCAAATCCCGATTGCAATAAGCTTTACCATCCCGTTAAAACGAAATTTTGGGATACTCATTTCGGCAGGAACCGATTTGGATATTTATCTGAACCAAAAACTAAGCTTCAACCATAACCCAGATACGGGCAGAACTGAAAACCACAAATTTGAAGAAAAGGGTAATGTAGATGTTTTCAACAACCTGGTTTTTTCAACAGGAATAGAAAAACGTTGGAAATCAATTGCTTTTCAGATTACTCCTTTTATGGGCCTAAAAACTAAAGATGTTTTTTACAAACCAAAAGAAATGGAGTTTGGCGTTGATTTTGGCGTGAAGTATTGTTTTGGGAAGTGAAAAAAATGGAAAAAGCGGATTTGCATGTGTATAAAATTTAGCTATCAGCTTTGAGCTGACACGCGAAATCACCACTACAATTTTAAAATCAAATATGTGGGCGTTCTGTAATTTAATTCATTGTTAATCAGATAAATATTACTATATTTTAAGTGAAATCATATGAGCATTGAAACAATAGATATACAAATCGAACGGTAAAATGGGATTGTTTGACGAGCAGGAAACCATCCAAAAATTGATCAAAATAGGGAATCCTTTGGATAAGATAAAAAATGTAATAGATATTGAGATGTTTATGGTTATCATGGAGTCGAAGTTGTTGAACAAGAACAAAAAGAACAATTCAGGTGCTAAGCCCTATGACGTAGTAATGATGTTCAAGATCATGATATAGCAGCGTTATATTGGGCTGGGCGACACACAGATAGAATGCCAAACCTATGACAGGCTTAGTTTTAAGAAGTTTCTTGGGTTAGAAAGTGGGGATAAAGTCCCTGACGAGAAAACCATTTGGGCATTTCGGGAGAACCTTACCACCAAAGGGTTGGTAGAAGAAATGTTCGCTGAATTCACCAAGTTGCTGGATGAAAAAGGATTAAGAGTGAACGGAGGGAAGATGGTAGATGCCAGTTTCACCATTGCACCCGCCAGCGCAACACGCGTGAAGAAAACGCAAAGATAAAAGAAGGTCTTGGCGATGAACTATGGAACGACACCCCAAATAAGCAAAGGCATAAGGATATAGATGCACGATGGACCAAAAAGAACGGCGAGACTTTTTATGGCTATAAGAACCATGCAAAAGTGGATACAAGGGCCAAAATGTCAAGTCTTTATAGAGATTTTACACATCTGTACACCTCGGTAAACACCCGCAAAACAAGGCTTGACAGTTTGTGTATAAAGTCTTGGGAGCAGGTGAAGCTGTGTTTTGATACGCATAAGCCCACGCGTTTTGCCTTTGGCTACAGTTCGTTTCGCTAAGTTGTTGCTTTTTGCCCTGTATTGAGATTATCGAAGTATCAAGCAAAAATAAAAGAATGTATTCAAATCAATAATACCAATCAAGGAGTAAATTCTAATCTCTTTTCCGTCAACTAAAAAGTCAACGCATCAAAAAAACATGTAGCCTGTACTTTGCATTATTCAATTTAGCCATGTAATTGAAAATGGTTACTTTTGCGCCCTTCAAATGTAGGGTTTCCTGATCATGTTCATTTATTCAAAAAAAACATACTGTTACAATTTGCCCTAAACCCAAAAATTTATGATTAAAACAAAAAAAACATGGATGCCAATACTGCTTGGTATCCTGCTCCTAACGCCTGTTTTTACTTTTGCATCGGTACCGGCAGCCATCCCATTAGTATTGGGCATTCGGATCGAATTTATAATTTTTGCCTTAACCTTGGTTGGGGTTGCTGTATTTCATAACAAAACCATGATTGTGGCGCTTACAGGTTTGGCAGCCATACTTGTGTTGAAATATATTTTCCTGCCCGATTATTCATTTATTGAACATATTACCGGGACTTCCGATGTTGAAGGTGAGTGGCGCACTTTGCTCAATCTTACCGGGTTGCTCTTTGGGTTCGGTATTCTTGCCAAGATTTTTGAGGAATCAGGCATTCCCGATAAGTTGCCATCAATTTTACCTGATGATTGGAAAGGTGGATTTGCATTGCTGATGTTGATTTTTGTGCTTTCGAGTTTCCTCGATAACATTGCGGCTGCCATGATTGGCGGCACAGTTGCCGTTGTTGTGTTTAAAGGCAAAGTCCATTTAGGCTATCTGGCAGCGATAGTTGCGGCAAGCAATGCAGGAGGTTCTGGCTCGGTGGTTGGTGATACAACAACTACGCTTATGTGGATTGACGGTGTTAACCCTCTGGATGTTACCCATGCTTATGTTGCCGCATTGGTAGCAATGTTTGTTTTTGGGATTCCTGCATCCATCATTCAGGATAAGTATCACAGAATAAAAAAAGACCCAACAAAAAAAGTACATATTGATCCCTTGCGGATTGCTATTGTGGTGTTTATCCTCATTGGTGCAATCCTGACAAATTATTTCCTCGATTTCCCGGCATTGGGCGTTTGGATTGCTATAGTTATTGGGTCCTTTTTTCGCAAAACACCATGGGACGAAATACCTAAATCGGTGCAAGGAACTATTTTTCTTGTCGCGTTGGTTACCTGTGCTTCGCTTATGCCTGTTGACGAACTTCCGCCAGCAACATGGCAAACCGCTTTTTATCTTGGGTTTGTATCTGCTGTTTTCGACAATATCCCGTTAACCAAACTATGCCTCGAACAAGGTGGTTACGATTGGGGTGTGTTGGCCTACAGCGTTGGCTTTGGAGGCTCCATGATTTGGTTTGGGTCGTCGGCTGGGGTTGCGCTTTCCAATATTTTTCCCGAAATGCGTTCTGTGGTTGATTATGTCAAAAAAGGCTGGTTTGTAATAGTAGCATACATTATTGGCTTTTTTGTGATGCTGGGTATTGTAGGTTGGAATCCTCATGAACCACACCGGAAAGATAAAACAGCAACACCAACAGAACAAGTTGCAAATCCGGATTTACCTGCTCCAGATTCAATCTTAGAATAATTAGTTTCAGCCCGAAACATCCTAAACGTTCAACAAATAATTGCAATGAAAAAAATAGCACCATCTGCTCACGGAACATTGTCGGCTGCTGGCATCATAATCACAATGGGTATTGTTTTTGGCGATATTGGTACTTCGCCGCTGTACGTTATGAAAGCTATATTGGCGGCTTCGCAGGGTACGATTGAAACTGATTTTATTTTGGGTGCTATCTCTTGTATCATTTGGACCCTAACCTTACAAACTACCATAAAATATGTATTGATTACGCTCAAGGCTGATAACCGGGGTGAAGGTGGAATCATGGCTCTTTATGCGCTTGTAAGGCGAAGGAGAAAATGGCTTTTTGCCCTCGCAATTGTTGGGGGCAGTGCTTTATTGGCCGACGGTATCATAACACCTTCCATCACAATTGTTTCGGCTGTTGAAGGCTTGAAATTGCAATTCCCCAATTTACAGATACTACCAATTGCGCTTAGCATTGTAGCGGCTTTGTTCATCGTACAGCAATTTGGCACATCGGCCATTGGCAAATCCTTTGGTCCAATGATGATTATTTGGTTTGGGATGCTTGCCATATTAGGGATAATACAATTGGTGCAGCTTCCCCTTATCCTCAAATCATTCAACCCATATTATGCCGTTCATCTGCTGTATCATTATCCACATGGCTTTTTGTTGCTTGGTGCTGTGTTCCTATGTACAACTGGTGCCGAAGCATTGTATTCGGATTTGGGGCATTGCGGTGTTGGCAATATCCGTGTAAGCTGGATTTTTGTTAAAGCGAGTCTGATCCTTAACTATCTTGGACAAGGTGCATGGATACTTATGCAGCACAAGGAAGGTGTAACATTGCCAAACCCATTTTTTGCCATAATGTCGTCAACATTTCTCCCATTTGGGGTTTTTGTTGCCACGGCGGCGGCGGTAATTGCAAGCCAGGCTTTGATAAGTGGTTCCTACACAATTATTAGCGAAGCAATCCAACTAAACTTCTGGCCTAAAGTGCGTATAAGCTACCCTACAACACGCAAGGGGCAAATGTATATTTCGTCAATTAACTGGTTCCTGTTTGCAGCATGTGTTATCGTAATACTTATGTTTCAAACCTCATCGAACATGGAAGCTGCTTATGGGCTGGCAATTACGCTAACCATGCTTATGACTACTTTTTTGATGGTTTTTTATCTTATAAAAATTAGGAGGAAGAGATGGATAATCGTTGTTTTCCTCTTGGTTTATGTTACTATCGAAGGTTCGTTCCTTGCGGCAAACTTGGCTAAATTTGTGCATGGTGGCTGGTTTACTATTTTGTTGGCCGGGCTTATTGCTTTTGTGATGTACACTTGGCAGCGGGGGCGCGGGATCAAAAACCAGTTTACACGGTTTGTGAAAATTGCCGATTATGTTCAAACTATAAAGGATATAAGCGCCGATGAAACCATCCAAAAATATGCAACCAACTTAGTTTATATAACCCATGCCGATTTTGATACCGATATTGAAACAAAAATTTTGTATTCGGTTTGCAACAAAAAACCTAAACGTGCCGATACCTATTGGTTGTTGCACGTGCATATAACCGATGAGCCACACACAATGGAATATTCGGTCGAAACATTGTCGCCCGGGGTACTTATGCGAGTTGAGTTCAGGCTTGGCTTCAAGGTGCAACCACGGATCAACTTGTTTTTCAAACACGTGCTCGAAGAATTGGTAGCAAGCCAAGAAATTAACCTTGAATCGGGCTATCCTTCGTTGCGCAAACACCATATACCCGCCGATTTCCATTATATAATCATACGCCGAATCCAAAATTATGATTTCGATTTCCCGGCTTTTGAACAGTTTATTATGGATGTGTACCGTTGGCTTACCAAAATGTCAACTTCCGACATCCGCGCTTATGGGCTTGATACCAGCAATGTGGTAGAAGAAAAAGTCCCGTTTGTTATAGAAACTGGCAAACGGAATATATTGAAAAGGGTGCAGGCGTAACATTGTAAACTGTCAGTTGTAAATGGCATCCCACAATTTTATTTCTTCAACTTAAAAAGGTATTTTTGCGCAATCACTGAGAAAGTTGATTGATAATGAAACTTACCCGATTAACAAGTTGCTTTATATTCCTGTTGTTTTGCAGCACAGCACTGCTTTCGGGATGCAAGGAGAAAAATACCGATTATCCGCCACGTGTTTGGAGCGAATATTCCTACACCACTTCCACCATTCCCTATAGGGATATTTCCACAATTTTATACGAAAACGACCATTCTATATGGCTTGGTGCAAAAGGCAAAGAAGGCTTGCTGTACAACGATGGCTATAATTGGTCTGTTTTCGATAGTAAAAATACAGGGTTTGATTTCGATTCTATCACATCCATTGTGCGGGATGGAAACGCTAAACTTTGGGTTGGATGGAAATCCGGTTTAGCGAATTACAATGAGGGAAAGTGGATGAAAATCAACCTTTTTGATGGGCTTTGCGTAACCTCGGTAATAGTTGATGGGATTGGAACGATTAAAGTTGGCATAAAGGGCCAAAATGGTGGATTGGCAACTTATACTGACAATGAGTGGGAGTTTTTCAATTCCTCTAATTCGGATATTCCTTCGGAAAGCATAAATTCGATTGTTTCGGATAAAGACCAAGTCCTTTGGATTGCTACTTCCAATACCGGGGTTTTCACACTTAAAAACTCAAGCTGGAAAAAAATGAGTACTGACATTCCTTTGTTAAGCCAGGATTTTAAGTGCATCGCTAAAGCCGTTGATGGTAGCATTTGGGCTGGGTCTGCCAAATCGCAACTAATCCATTTTTTTGATACTACTTACACTGTTTTAAATACAGGGGTCTCAAAACCAATTAATTCGGTTTTGGATATAGGCAATGGAGATATGTGGTGCGCCACTTTAGGGGCAGGCCTTATAAAATTTGATGGGTCGAATTGGGAATCTTTTACAATGGAAAATGCTGCCCTGCCATCAAACGAAATACTTTGCATGGCAAGTGGAGGTGGGGGAAATTTGTTTTTTGCTGTTCCCGGAGGTAAAGTACTTATACTTAAACAATAAACGGAAATGAGATTTTGTATAGCCGTTATTTTCGCTTTTTTGTTTTTATGCACGGCCAAAGTTGCCGAAAGCCAGGATTTTTACGAAAATTATCAACCTGTATTTAAAACTGATTCAATCAAACCGGGAACATTAAACATACATTTTTACAACAACAACTTTATTAAGAACAATGAATATTTCGGTCCCTATACCGAAGGCATAACTTACATTGGTTCAATTTTGCAACCGGAAATAACCTGGGCAATATGCGATAAATTCAACCTGAGTGCAGGGTGGTATTTTAGGTATTATTACGGTCAGGATGGTTTTGAACAATCGCTGCCGGTTATTAAGGCAAGATATTTATTCGGTAAAGGTACGCAAGTTGTTTTTGGTCAGTTGGATGGGCAATTGCAACATGGGTTTGTTGAACCAATTTACAGCACTGATAATTATTTTACAAAGAACCCCGAATATGGGATACAGTTTATTCTCGACCGCAAAAAACTCCACACCGATGTGTATTTGGACTGGGAAAAATTCCTGCTTCCCGGCGAAGCGCACCAAGAGGTAATTACAGGCGGTTTGCTGGCATCGTACATTTTAAATGGAAAGCCGGATAAAAGTGGGCTAAGTGCACATTTCCAAAGTATTATACATCATTTAGGCGGACAAGTTGATAATTCCGAAAACCCGCTTCAATCCAGGGCCAATTTGGCAGTTGGTTTAAACTATGCCTTTCTGCCTATGTATGACCTCTTGAACCAAATTACTTTTTCTTCGTTTTACATCCAATCGCTCGAACTCTCGCAAACCAACACCATTCCTTTCGAATCGGGCTACGCTCTTCAAAATACCATTACTTTCGAAAACGATTGGGCAAAATTTTGTACAGGCTGGTTTCATGGCGAATATTTCTTCTCCCCAATGGGTGATTACTTGTTTCAGTCAGTTTCGGAACTAAACAACTGGTACGTTGGCGAGAAAAAAGATTTAATCACTTCAAAGCTGTTTTTGGGACATCAGATACTAAATGGTGTCAGCTTTGGTTTCCGGCTCGAATCCTATTATGATTTGAAACGGAAAAGCAACGATTTCAGTTATGGCTTGAACATCTGTGTAAACGCTTCAGTTTTTGAAAAAAAGCTTAAGTAGGGCGGTTAGCACGATTTTTCATCCTATACTTTTCACTTTGAGCCTACTCCGAAAAGTCTTTTTTGCCACTAAGGCACTAAATCTCTAAGATTCACAAAGGTTAAAGAACTGATTGACAATACTCTGTGTAACTCTGTGTCCTCTGTGCCTCCGTGGTTTTCTTTTTTTGAGGGTTTTCGGAGCGGACTCAACTTTTAACTTTTCACTCACCATGAATTACCAGCAAACCTTAGATTACCTTTTCAGCCAATTGCCTATGTTCCACCGTATTGGTGCTGCCGCTTACAAGGCCGATTTGAGCAATACTCATGAGTTGTGCAGCTTGCTTGGCCATCCCGAAAAGGAATTCAGAAGCGTTCACATTGCAGGAACCAATGGCAAAGGATCCACATCTCATTTTTTGGCTTCGGTGTTGCAGGAAGCAGGCTATAAAACAGGTCTTTTCACATCGCCTCATCTTAAAGATTTTCGCGAAAGGGTGAAAATAAACGGTCAGATGATTGAAAAAAAAGCTGTTAGGGATTTTGTCAAACAACATAAAGCTGAGTTCGATTCCATACAACCTTCCTTTTTTGAGTGGACTTTTGCGTTGGCTGCTTGGTATTTTGCAAAAGAAAAAGTTGATATCGCTGTAATAGAAACTGGTATGGGTGGCCGGCTCGACTCCACAAATGTAATTTTGCCGCTTGTTTCCGTTATTACAAATATTGGCTTGGACCACACCCAATTTTTAGGTTCAACTCTTGAAGCCATTGCTGTTGAAAAAGCGGGGATTATTAAATCTGGGATTCCAGTCGTAATTGGCGAAACCCAGCCGGAAACAAGCCCTGTTTTCGATAAAACAAGTCGGGAGCAAAACTCTGAAATCTCTTACGCCGATCAGCAAATTTTGTTGAAAGAAACAGCTTTTACACAACAAAACCCGCTGATGCTTGGTGCAACATTTTATGCACTGCAGAATGCTTTGTATTACAATTTGCTTTCGCCACTTTCGGGGAAATACCAGATCAAAAACCTGGCTACTGTTTTAAGCACACTCGAAGTTATTCAACGTATGGGATTCAATATCGGAGAAAGTTGTATTGAAAATGGAATCCTCAATGTAGTTAAAAATACAGGTCTGAAGGGCCGTTGGCAAACCATTAAACGCCGACCTTTGACCATTGCCGATATCGGTCATAACCCCGATGGTATCAGGGAAGTGCTTGAACAGCTTGCCATCACTCCACATAATAAACTTCATTTTGTTCTTGGTGTGGTCAACGACAAGGACGTAAAAGGCATGTTAAGCAAGTTGCCTAAAAATGCAGTTTATTATTTTTGCAAAGCAAATATCCCACGTGGGTTGGCTGCCAGCGAACTTGCCAAATTGGCCGATGGCATTGGGTTGGAAGGAAAAGTTTTTGAAAGCGTAAAAGATGCGTTATCCGCGGCGCAGCAATCCGCAAATACCGATGATTTGGTTTTGGTTGGTGGAAGTGCTTTTGTGGTTGCGGAGGTGGTTTAAGGCTAAGTGGAAAGGGAAATAATGACCTAAAATCTCAAGTTATTTCAACTGAATTTCAACTGTATAAAAGAAAGAGGTAAGTGAAACAGGTTAAAATTCCATTCTCTTGATTTATGCTGAACATGCACAAATTGGTTTACCCTTCTTCATTTTGGTTTGACGGGTAGTTATACCATACAACTCTTGGTCTTATAAACTGAATCGCGATAAAAGCAATCAGGGGAACAAAAAAGGCAAATACTCCCCAGCCCCATTTGTCCCAGCCCAGTGTTTTTGCCCTTTTTACACAATAAATGGTTATCCCGATTCTGAGTATCATCAGCAATCCATTTAAACCTGATGCAGTTTGAGGATCCATACAATACTTGTTTTTTCGTAAATAAACCAAAAATAAAATTTTCTAACCCACACTAACATGAATATCTACTCAAGCATCGGCGCAGGCATCGTTATTTTTGCCTTGATAGCCTACAGTCTATCCATTATTACCGAACAACGCAAACGTTTGGTTAGTAGCTTTGTAATCAGGTTTCTTACCATAGGTATTGTACTTGATATTACCGCTACCATTTTCATGATTGTTGGAAGTTCAAACTCGGCTTTCACACTTCATGGCATTTTAGGATATTCATCCTTGGCAGCCATGTTTATTGACACAATACTTATTTGGAAGTTTTATTTAGCAAGCCCAACAGGCACTATGGTTCCTAAAAGGTTACATCTGTATTCGCGGTTCGCTTATGCATGGTGGGTAATAACGTTTTTTACTGGTTTGATGCTGGTAGTTTTGAAGTAAAAAACCTTAATGCACTTCAGAAATTGACTTCTGTTTAGCATTCAGTTGAATGAGTCTAACTTCTGGAATGGAAGTCGTTCAGCCACCCGAAATCAGGTGCAATACCATTACATCGTCGCCATCATTTATAAGGGCCGAACTGTAATCGCTTTTTTTAATAAGCTGTCCATTTACCTTTATGACCAGCATTTTAAAAGTGAATTTTTTTGCCTGTAGCAGTTCGTTTACAGTAAACTGAGGGGCATCAAAAACTTCTTCCTTGTTATTGAGTATAATTTTCATTTATTGATGTTCTGTATGGATTTGGTGTTCGTTTGTGCCAAGAAGTATTTCCATCACTGCATTGGCCTGCATATTTGCAACAATTCCCACACGCGGGGCTAAGGGTGGGCATTTTTCGGAAATGGCGTTTTTTTCGTCGCCACAAATAATCAGTTTATCCGACTGCCGCGAATGTATAAGGTTGTTGCCCCCCCAACCGGCCATGCCAACGCCCATCACAAGGAATTTTTCAGGCATATAATTATGCACGGCATCTAAAATCATATACTTCATTTCTGGTTTGTCGAAAGCCTCAACAATTACATCGCATTTACTGAAAATTTCGATTATATCGCTCTGGCACAGGCGAATATCAAAGGTGTTAACCCGCACATCGGGATTTATACGGAAAAGGTTTTGCTTAAGTGCCGATACTTTCAACATCCCGATCTGGTCGTAAAAATAAAATTGCCGGTTCAGGTTTCCTTCTTCTACAAGGTCGAAATCGGCAACAACCAACCTGCCAATCCCAACCCGCGCCAAAGCAACGGCACAGTTGGAACCTAAGCCTCCACAGCCGGCAATACCAACTGTTTTGGTTTTCAGGATATGTTTTACCTCTTCAAAAGTCATTTGACAAACTTATGGAAAAACATAATATGTTGGGCGGGATTTTTGAACTATTTATGTGATGTGGTTTTTTGGGGCTTTAGGCGGATAGGCTTTAGGCAGTTAGGCAGTTAGGCTGTTGGGCTGTTTGTGTTTAAGCTTGTGGGTTGTTACTGCAATATTGATTTTCCAATAAATTCGATTGAAATATTTCCACAAAAGAGAAAAGACCAAACCCGAAAAATTTCGCAAATAGGCCTTTGGTGTTGCAATGCAGCTTTAATAAAAAAAATACTTATTGAAAATCAACGGTTTACTTCAAACAAACTGGTTTTCGACACCATTTCCCCGTTTTCAGTAACTCCTTCCAGAAAAATCGCATACTTACCAGGTGTATCGGGGGCTAAAAACGTAAATGTCATTTCTTTATCCTCTTGTAAAGATATCATGGGCTGCCAAAGCAAAGTGTTTCGGGTATCAGGTGTATAGGAGTTCAGTTGATTATTCACTTCCGGTTGCCAACTTTGGGTAAGGAAACGGTAATTGATAAATATTCCGGTCGAGGGAAGGTCAATGCCTGCAAAATCGCCTTTTTTAGAAATAATGCTGATTATCCCACCATATGTTTGGCCTCCTTTTATATAGGTTTGGTTTACAATTTCAATACGCGATACATTTTGGGGCGAAATCGCCAATATTTTCGATGGTTCGTCAACAGCTACCCAGTCAATCATAACCAATGGTTCGTAAAAGGATACATCGCTGTTGCCAATAACGTTAAAATAGGGTTCCCCTTTTTGTTTCCGCACTTTAACCTGGCTCCGTAATTCGTTAAAATAATCCTCAAGGGTTGGCAATTGGATGTATTGGTCAAGAAATATTATCGAGGTAGGTGTCCCATAAAATGCTGTTTCCTCTTTTTTTCTGGTAACTGTATCCACCACTGGTTTGTTGATGTATTGCAAATCTATTTGCCTGTTCAAAGCCATTTTGAAAACGGCATCCCTTTCAGGTTCAGTTAAGGCGAAACTTGCGGACGGAAGCTGAAAAGGTGTGGTGCAAAAATCATTGTCCACCCAAATTTTAATATCTTTCAATGGCAATTTTTCCGAACAGATAAATAAATCCCTTGATCCATAATATTCGGGCAATGCGAAAAAAAAACTGCCGCTGCTATCGGTCCGCACGGCCATAAAATCGCGGCCTTCGCCCATTATGGACAAATTCACCCGTTTCCCTTTTATGGGAATTTCATCAGTTCCATAATTTAGTTTTCCGTTGATTGACAGCCCAAGGTTTTCGGCAAAATACGAATTTTTGTTTTGTTCTGTCTCTGCTGTTGCAGGTATGGCTTTGTGGCTTGATTTGGCTGCTTCAGGAACAACCGACATGCAAATGTTCCTGATCTTGGGTTCAAATCCTGAAAGTTTTTTCACGGAAACATACACCGTGTCGCGCGATGGATATTTACTTCTATTGGTAGAAACCAACAACGATTTGTTTCCAATTATTGGCGAAACATCAGTTTTTCGGATGCTTTCGGTTTTTTGACTTGTATTGGTAGCAACCAATTCAGCCTTTTCTGGATTTACAATTCTGATTTCATTGTACGAATAAGTTCCCGGGCCTCCATTACGCATCAACTTTGTATAAGCCCTTATAAAATAGGTCCCACTTAACAAATCGGTAGGGATGTTCAGCTTCCCGGCAACTGAACACAGCGAAACAAGGAATTTTTCGCCCGAAATTTTACTGCCATCAGGCGTAATTAGCTCACAATAAACTATTTGGCTTGATGGATGCCCATTCAGGCTGTCTGCATCAAATAAGGTTGCCGAAAAACTAACCTGCTCGCCAACTATATAAATGGAACGATCGGTAAACAGTATCACTTTTTCCTGGTTTTGCAGGCGTTTCCCCACCTGTGCATTTGCTGCAAACGATGCACAAACTAACAGTAGCAGGCAAAGCAAAACAGCACGTTTGTTTGTTTTATCCATTTTTAACGAGGCCAAAATGCGGGTTTTATTGTGTCGCCTCCCAAGGTGAGGCAGTCGTAGCAGTAATTGTCTAAAAGTATGAGCAGGTAACTATATTGGGTTGCGTACAAATAGGCGGGGTACATACTTTTTGGAATCCCTTTCAGCCCTGTCCTTCTTGGTTCTTCGCCCGCTGTGCTACAGCCGGGATCATATTCCGATGGCAGGTTTTCGACGTCTTTTATAAATATACGTTTGGAACTAACGCTCGAAGCACTAAAAAAACCAAGTATTTCCTGCTCGGGATTGGTAATGTTATGCATATTCCCTTTAATAACAAGCGGTTGCTTTTCGTATAGGCCACCTTGTTCAACACTGTTGATGCGGAGTTTTTCCCAATAGTTGAATGCAGCTTCGCTAAGCGCATATTGCCTAAGCAGGAGGCTATACCCGTAAACTAAACGCGATGAAGAAACATTGTCAACAAAATGCAATGGGTACAAATCGTATCTGTTTTGTGCAAAGTTTTTGGTGGTTAAAGTAAAAATGTTTTTTACCGGTCCAGTCTTCCAACAAATCTGCCGCGAATGGTCGGGTGGCAATATGTGGTGAAGTGTACCATCGTAAAACCATTCTATTGGATAAACGGCATGGTATTCGTACGATTCTATCGCTTCCCACCTAAAATAACGGCTTTCTATATTTTGGGCATTCAGGTTAGTATAAAACTGAATGCCTTTGGTCTCAAAAACCGGGTTGCTAGCTGGTATGGATTCAAGTTCGTAATAGAGTGTATCCACTTCGGGGCAATCATGCATCTGGTCGAAATCAGAAACAATATTTATCCCGCCAGGTACCAGTATATCAACTTTATACGATGTTCCTGTAACGAGCTTGTTTTGAGGGATTTGTACATCGTAATTCCCATCCAGCATATCGGTAGCGGTATAAGAATTGCCTTTATCATCAATTATTTTAACAACACAGCCAGTAATTGGAAAATGTTTTGGTTGGCTTACCGGCGAAGTGGTTGATATGTTAACGTGTTGAATGTCATCACCTTTGTTCACTTCGCCGGAAACAACAAATTTAACGGCATCCTTGCTTTCAATTTCCGGTTCGTAGCGTTTCACGCACGATGCCAGAAGCAATGTTAAAATCACAAACAGTGCAAGTTCTTTATTCGGACGCATAATTCCCAAGTTTAAATTGCCAGGTTGCAGTAAATATAGGTACGCCAATCACAGAATATTGATAGCTGCGTATTACGCCATCTTCGGTTTTATAATACACCGAATATGGGTTTTCCCTTCCCATGGCATTGTACAAACTAAAAATATAAGAGCTGTGCATAAATTTCCGCTTCTTCAAGTTCCCTTCTATGGTTACCGAAAAATCGGTTCGGAAGTAATCGGGGATGCGGTAGGCGTTCCGTTTTGAATAATCGAGTACCGGCAAACCATTTACATAATACACCGAAACAGGATAAGTTACAGGTTTCCCGGTTTGGTAAGTTATAATGGAAGCAAATGTTATACGCCTGGTAATATGATAGTTGGCTACAAGATTTAATACATGTGGGATATCGAAATTTGCCGGATAGGATTCGCCACCGTTTATCTGGTTAAACTCCTGGCCACCATCAACTTTTATTTTTGAGCGCGAATAAGTGTAAGCAATCCAGCCATCGAGTTTCCGTGAGCTGCGTTTTAAGAAAAATTCCACGCCCCAGGCTGTTTGGTCGCCTTGTAAAACAGAGGTTTCCACCAATGGGTTGTTCAGGAAATCGGCACCATCTTTAAATTCGGGGAAATTAGTAGTTTGTTTATAGAACAATTCTGCCGATGTTTCTAATGCATATTCGGCCAATGTGCGGAAAACTCCGGCAGACCATTGGTTGCTTTTGGATGGTAGTATATGATAATCAGAAAGTTTCCATTGTGTATTAGGAGCTATTGCTGCTGTAGTATTCAGCATAAACAGGTTTTGGTGCATTTGGTTAAAAGCAAGTTTAACCGATCCTGCATCATCGGTTTTAATGTTTGCGGCAACCCTGAAGTCTGGCTCGTGGTTCCATCGTATTACTTGGTTTTTATCAAAACTAAGCGTGTCAACTATATTCCTGATATCGGTTGATTGGTTTTCAGCATATAGGTAAACTGTTTTAGGTCCAATTGGTGTAAATATGGCGTACCTTATTCCTGTAGTAATTTTTAGCCAGGGAAAAACATCGCAATTCTCCGAAATATAAATAGCACTTTCTACACCTTGTTCCGTTCCAAGTTCTACAGGCTTGCGGTACGAGTTGTCGCCGTAAGGCAGCACATCGCCACGGTTGAGTTTGTAAAGTATGGAGTTAATGCCATATTCGAGCGAATTTTTTTCGTTTAGCACTTGCCTGAAATCGCTTTTAAACTCATAATGCTCCATTTTGTAAGCATGTTGGTATGCGTTCGACTCCTGCTGTTTGTCAATAGTTGAGAAATCGTATTGCGAAGCAATCAACGAAAATTCGCCACGTACCGTGCTGCTGAAATTGTGGTTCAGTGAAAGCGAAGCCCCATTGTTGGAGTATTCGTAACTGCTAAGTTCCGACAAACTGAATTTGTCGAAACTATGGTAAGCGAGAAAGGAAAGTTGTGACTTCTTAATGTCAAAATTCAGGCCTGCCGAAAAATCGTTGAAGGAAGCACTACTGTTCTGTATATCAGGATCTTTAACCTTTTTTAGTATCCAGTCGGAATATGACGACCTTGCACTGAGCATAAACGAACTGTTTTCTTTTTTAAGCGGGCTTTCAATTACTAGATTGCATGTAATTGGGCTTATGCCACCGCGGGCAGTAAAGTTTTTGCGGTTTCCCTGACGGGTAATAATATTGAAAACCGACGAAAGATGGCCTCCGTACTGAGCGGGTATGTGGCCCTTATATATCGAAAAGTCCTTTATAATATCAGTATTGAAGGCTGGGAAAAAACCGAAAAGGTGCGAAGTGTTGTAAATCGGTATTTTGTTCAAATAGAAAGCGTTTTGATCGGAGCCACCGCCACGTACGTTCAACCCAGCCGAACCTTCGCCAACACTTACAATACCTGGCAATGTAGCCGACACTTTCAAAATATCGCGCTCGCCCATCATCATGGGGAGTTCTTTTATCGATTTTATCGACATCTTTACCAATCCCGCATCTTTTGACCGGAAAGCCATTTGCCTGTCGCCATAAACCACTACTTCATTCATTTGAATCATGGTTTTTTTCATCTTTACTGTAAATTCGCCATCCGAAAATACTGCCATCTGGTATTTTTGTTTGGCATATCCGAGGAACTCGAAATTGGCGTTATAATTACCCGGTAACAGTGTTAGCGAAACAAACCCGTTTACATCGGATACTGCACCTGTTTTTGTTTCGGCAATAAAAATAATGGCCGAATAAATAGGTTCGCCGGTTTCAATGTCAAAAATGCGGCCCATTATTTTCGCTTTTGCGCCAGGAACCATGGCGTTTTTCCGGCCAACCTGCAAAACCTGCACAACATCAGCTTTACGACCGGTAATATATTTTTCTTCACTGGCCGTAACTACTTTTGTATTGGAATCGGCTAAAACCCCATTCGGTTTTGTGCCAAGATAGGAAGGCAAGGATGTTAACAGTTTTTCATTTTCGAGTATAACGAGGTTGCCATGCCAATCCGAAACTTCCAGTTTTGTGCCTTTTAATGCAAAAGTAACAGCATCAAATGCGGATATTGAATCGGCATTTAATGTGATTTTGATTTCCTTGACCCACTTTTCCTGATAAAAGACCTTGACCGATGTTTGCTTTGCAACCAAATTACAGAATTCAGCAAAAGGCATTTCGTTTGCATGGCACGATAAAACTGTTTGGGCTTGCTGTGCATGGCTGCCAAGCGAAACCAAAATGAAAAAGATTAGTATGAATAGCTTTTTCAACATCAATTGAGTGTGCTGCAATAATTTATCAATTCATTCATTTGCAAGTCATTGCTTTTTTTAACCTTGATTTTGTTTTTACGCATGTATTTTTTGATGGCTTCGCGCTTGTCTAAGCCATAGCATTTAACAAAACCACGGTTGCTGTTAAATCCTGTAATTTTCCCATCCATAAGTATAAACATTGCTTTTCGTACTTCCGAAAAATAATGGTTGCTATTGGTTTTAAAATTATCGATTAAAAGTTCCTTGCTAAACGAAAACAGTATTTTGTGGCTTCCCTGGCCTAATACCTGGTATATTTTTTTTATTGTGTCGTCATTTGAAAACGACTCAAAATGGCAGCCGCCGAGTTCGTAGCTTTCAAGCCATGCCGCTGAAATGGAAATCAGGTTTGTTGCGCCGGTTGGATTGGTGTATTTAAGCACTAATTGTTGGTTGAAGATATCGTAATTTAAAACTAGGCCGGTAAAAGTAACCCCGCGTAAGGTAATGCTGCCGTGTAAATCGAAATTAGCAAATAAATACTGGGAACCTGCTGTTCCAGGTTTTGGAAAAAAATTATACGATGCACCATTATACAACAAAGGGTCGAAACCATATACAGGATCTTGACTGCCAGTGGTTTGTGCAAAGCCAACAATAGGGCTAACCGTAAGGAATAGCAAAACCGGCAAGTGTATCAACATTTGCCACCAACAGGTAAACAGTGTATTGGAAGTGCGGTTCGTAAGTTTGGTTTTAGGATATTATTGTTTTTTCGGAACAAACAAAGTGGGTGATTAACACATCCAAATCACCGTTTTATTTGAGCAAGCCTGCAAATGCAAATCTATGTAAAATTAGGTATTAACCAGCTAAATATAAAATTACTTTGTGCAAGTAGTATTGATCGGAAGTTTATTTGTATAAATATCAATTGATTGCAGAATCAATATCAAAATAGCCGGATCTTGCACGAAAATCCATAGTTTCCACAAAAAAACATTTAAGTTTACTCATAAATGCCTGTTTTTACTGTTTTTTTTGGGAAAGCTCAACAAATCTCGCAATAAGTCTTCGCTAAATTCCTTAAGTTAAAAATTGCAGGTTGCGGATTTCGGATTTCGGAATGTCTATTGAGAATAACCAATAGCGAATAACCAATAGCGAATAACCAATAGCGAATAACCAATAACGAATAACCAATAACGAATAACAAATAACCAATACAGTTACATCCTCATTTTTTATTTGGCAGTTTAGTCCTGTTGTAATATATTTGTTTTTTCAAATCAGATCATTTTCTTAACTTTTATTGTTTGGCCAAATTTGCGCTTGCGTTGATGTTGGGCTTTTTGTAAAACAATATCAATCAACAGTCCACCAATGACAAGGCAAATTTCGAAAGCCATTCTTTTGCTTATAATTGTATTCAATTGCATCACTGCTTTTTCGGCTCTTTACAAACCTGTGCCAATCGATTCTGTTGATTACAATCGCATTTCGTATAAAAAAGTGCGCAGACTTATCTCGCTGCAAAAACATTTTGGATTAAAAACTTTTGCCGAAATACATCCGGTTTGTTATAATGATCAGGACTCCAGCAACTTCAGGGTTTATAAAAAATCGCAGCTTATTAAACAAAACATCGAGGTAGTATGGGATAACCTTATCAATCAATCACCGAGTTCTGAATTCGATGGCAGGATTGTTACTTTTGGCATGTTATATTCCAAAAAATGCAATAATATCCTGTATAACAACGAGCCCTCCACAGGGCTTGAAGAAGGACAGGTCTTGTTTTTTAACCTCAGGGTTTTAAGCGGGATAAAAAACCTCGCTGTTGCACTCGAAGTTACAAACCTGGATCGTGAAAACAAGATTGTGGAATATTGTTATGTGGAACATGGCGATACAAAAGGCACACAGCGGTTTTCATTAACCACAACAGCCGAAGGCTTCACTGAAATTACCCAGTTTACCAGGTACAAATGCAACTCAAGGTTCAGGGATCGCAGGCTTTATTCTTTTTTTCACGAACGTATTGTCAAAGAGTTTTTCCGAAAAATAAAATCTCAAAGCGAGAACGTAAAGCACACTGCTATTTAGGGCCTGTGCATAAAGCCAAGTTTTATTTGCGATTGAAGATTGACAAATAGCCCAGGAAAAAATATTTAATAAATTTTAAACAAAACTATGTTTATTGATATATCTTTGCAAGGTGATAAACAAGTAGTTGCCATATTAAATTTAGAAATAAAAACATGACAACCAACGCCGCTTCTATCATCAATACGCCTTATTTTAACTTTGAGCATTCAAACCACAAACAATAGTCTGAACGAAAGATTAATTCTCGATACATAAAAAGCTTTTTTAGGCTAAATTTACGGATTCAATACCAGATATGATTCTGGCCATAACAAAAAAACAGTTCTATTGTAAGTCGCTTCTTCGCCACATTTCAATTCATAAAACCTAAACTCATATTACTAAACTTTACAAACATTAACTATGAAAACGAAATACTTACTTGTAGTATCAACCTTTCTTTTTCTTTGTTTTTTTAATTCCAAATCTGTTTCGGGCCAATCAGTAGTGCTAACATCACCAGCAGCAGGTTCAACATTTATTACCAGTTCAATTGTTGGGCTTGTGGCCGAAATTACAAACCCGACCTATCTACACATAACCAATTCGCTAACAGGGTATCGAAAACTCAAAATTGGATATAGTTCAGTTAACATGTATAGCCCCATGTACGATGTCCTCAATGGCGGCAATACTACCATGGAAATTACCTTGTGCAACTTTGGCCCAACTGTTGATTGGAGCAAACTGTCTGTAAGGCCACAAGGCAATACCACAACTCCGGTTCTATTGGCTCCTTATGTTGCCGCTGCCGGTGGAATTGGTATTTCGTGGAAAACTATTTCAATCCCGCTTACAGCTTTTAACCCAACCATTAATTTCTCGCAAATTTCGTTGATCGAACTTCCATATAGTTCCAATGCAGGTTCATTTGATATTGGTATTAGCAAAATTGCTTTCACAGGAGGCAGTAGCCCTTTCGTTTGGTTTGGGCCCGGCCATACCAATAATATCCACAATGGTAATGGCGGAAGTGGGGAATTGGTTGCTCAACTTGTAACCCCCGCTGTAGGCAGTGTTGCTGTTGACCTTGTAGAGTTTTATATTGGTAGCGAGTTGATCAGTACTTCGGTTAATGTGCCTTACACTTGTAGTTATACGACCGGGGCAACCGGAACCTTTGGCCTTTCGGCAATTGCAAAGTATGTTGATGGTTCTTCAATTACAACGGCTATTGTGGATATTTCAGTAATACCACAACCTGTAAGCCAGTTAAATGTTGCAATAACAAGCCCTTTGGCAGGAAACAATTATAACAGCCCTACGGATGTACTGGTAACAGCCGGAATTACTGGTTATTCAAATGCTGATCCGGCATGGATACATATTACCAACACTCAAACTGGTTACCGTAAGCTCAAGCTCGGGTTTAGTTCGGGCAGTTTGTATTCCCCGCTTCAAAATGTGGTTGCAGGTGGCAACACAACAATGGAAATTACATTAAAAGACATTTTGGGCAATACCAACTGGAACAAAATACAGGTGAGGCCACAAAGCGCAACAACTCTTCCTGTTAGCCTTGCCCCATATATTGCTGCGGTTGGTGGTGTTGGCAATGAGTGGAAAACCATTTCAATTCCTTTATCCGCCTTCGATCCTTCGGTTAACTTTAGCCAACTTTCGCTAATCGAACTTCCGTATAGCTTGAGTGCCGGAAATTTGGATATGGGAATACAGCAAATTCGTTTTACTGGCGGAACCACCCCATTTGTTTGGTTTGGAGGCACAAAAACCGATAATTTGCATAATGGTAATGGAGGTGCCGGCGAGTTAGTAGCTACCGTCATACCCTCAGCACCTGGAGGCCCAAGTGTTGACCATATCGATTTCTATATGGACAATGTTTTAATTGGTTCCGATAATATTACGCCCTTCGAATATCTGGTGTCGAATCCTGCGGTCGGCGAGCACACTTTACAAGCCAAACTAACCGATAATGCAGGGCTAACCAAACAGTCGGATCCGGTAAACATAGTAATTAACGAAACAACGCCCAATACAGTAACGCTCACAGTTTTATTCGATCAGGCTCCTGCCAATGTTACTGTACAGAAATCAGCTTTGCGTTATAATAAAGATTTTGCCTACAGTTTTACCCTCGATGATGGGCTGATTGATGCTTATACGGTTGCTTTCCCACTATTAAATGGCGGTTTGGTTACAGGGAACAACATTGTTTATCCAGGCTATTTTTACAGCGATGGATGCGGGAATGCTATTCCTTTTTCGGCAGGTTTATCCTGGTATTCGGTAAATTCAGCCGGTAACGATTTGCATATAAATACACCATCGTATATAACCTGGGGGCAGCTAACTACCATGTACAATGCGGGTTGGAATGTTTTTAACCACAGCTATTCGCATGCAGCGTATGGCACAACCGATTATGTAAGCCAAATTGTGCTTAATACCAACTATGTGAAAACCAAGTGTGGTATTGATATGCCCCATTTTGTGATACCTTCGGGCGATCAGGGCTATGTTCTGCCGGCATTTGCCAATGGTATGCTTACAGTAAACGGAAACAATGGTGCATTCAGGGGTTCGCCTTCGGGATACAGGATCGATCAACCCATTGATTTCAATAATTTTAAATTGTTTAAAATGCTTGTAAGCGATGCCAACCAGAACACGGCCAACATCATGCAGAAAATAAACACCGCTGCCTCAACGAGTATAAATGGCCAGCATTATTGGTGGAGCGATTTTACACACCATGTCGGGTTTCAGTCTTCCGGTTCGAGTTTGCTCTTTCCATTATTCCAGTATTATATGGAAAATGTGGCTCAACAATATGGCATTACTGGTGCCGACAATATGTGGATGGCACCAACGCAAGATGTTTACGAATATTTAAGTACCCGCGACAATAGCGTGATTAGCCAAACACTTAATGGGAACACACTAACCATTACCATTGATTACGCCGCCGTACCGACCAACCTTCGCACCAATGCACTCACCTTGGCCATTCAATCCGACCAAAATTATACCAGTGTTCTCGCAAATGGCGCTCAAGGCATGAGTTTTAATGGTGTGGGAGCAAATAAAATTATTAATGTAAATTGGGGCAGCCCTGCCCTGAAAGCAGCGGTAACCAATGCTCCCGAAGCCAACCTGACTGTGCCTTTGCTAAAAGATGAAGAAATTTCTGTTTATCCAAACCCTTTTGCCGATAGGGTACAAATTAAGTATAATCAGCCGGTTGAAGGTGAAATTTATTTTCAATTGGTTGATATGGGCGGTAAAACCGTGTTTAGCAAAACCATAAACCAAGCTTTAGGCGAATCAACATTTATTCTGGATTTTAATTCTGCAAACCTAAAGCCTGGAAATTATTTGCTTAGCACAAAAAATGGACAAAAAACAGTCCCTTCGGTTAAAGTAATAAAAGTGCAGACAATGCTATTTTATGAGTAAAGCAAACCTAGTCTGAAAAAAATATCAATTAATGTTATTATATTCGAGATATGTTTTTTCAGATTGGGAAATTCATTCAAATACAGGTTATTGTATTTCCCTCTTCGTTCTTTTAAAATCACAAATTTTATGAAATCTATTTCACTTTTTGGCTTGGCCTTTATCTTATGTTTTCAATTGTTTGCCCAACAAGCAGTTACTTTGCACCCTTCCGATAGCTTAACGCTTACGGTAACTTTCAACAACCCACCTACAAGTGTTAGCGTAGAAAAAGCAGCACTGCGGTACAACAAGGATTTTGCCTATAGTTTTATCCTCGACGATGGGCTTATTGATGCCTACACGGCTGCGTTCCCTTTGCTCAACGGCGGGCTTGTGGTGGGTAACAACACTATATATCCTGGATATTTTTATAGCGATGGCTGCGGTAATGCAATCCCTTTTTCGGCTGGATTGTCATGGTATTCGGTTAATGCAGCCGGAAACGACCTGCATGTTAATACACCGAGCTATGTGACCTGGGATCAGCTCAAAACCATGTACCAAGCCGGATGGACAGTGTTAAACCACAGCTACTCGCACATAGCAAACGATACTTCAATAAATTATGTGTATCAGATTAACCAAAATACTGCTTACGTAAAAACAAAATCAGGTATTGACCTAAGCCATTTTGTGCCACCAGCCGGGGATCAAAACTACGTGGCTCCTGCTTTCGCCAATGGAATGTTGAGCGTTACAGGCAACAATAGTTCGTATAACGGTTTCCCCGATGGGTACAGGATCGACCAACAGGTTGATTTGACCAATTTTAAACTATTCAAAATGTTGATTAGTGATGCCAATCAGAATATCGGCAACATCATGCAGAAAATTGATACCGTTGCTGCAAGAAGCGTTAACGGCAAGCATTATTGGTGGAATGATTTTACCCACCATGTTGGGTTTACTTCTTCGGGTGCAAGCCTGCTTTTCCCTTTATTCCAGTTTTATATGGAGAATATTGCTTTACAATACGGCATTAATGGCTCCGACAATATTTGGATGGCTCCAAACCAGTATGTTATGGAATACATAAACGTGCGGGATAAAAGTATTTTGAGTTACTCGCTTTCGGGGGATGAACTAAAAATAAAAATAAATTATTCAAATGTGCCTGACAATATGCGGGTAAATGCGTTAACTCTTGTTGTACAGTCTGATCAGGATTTTAATTCGGTTGATGCCGATGGTTTGCAAAGCCTCACTTACAAAGGAACTGGCGACAATAAACTTATCAATTTGCAATGGGGCGATATTACTACCGGCATTAAAGAAGTTGAAAAAGGCGAAGGCCCAACCCCTGACAATATCCGTATCCATCCAAACCCGTTCATTGATAAATTCTATGTTGATTTCGATGAGGCAAAACCAGGAAATTTTTGTTTTGAACTACACGATATAACAGGGAAAAAAGTTTTCGACAAATCCGTAAACCTACCTGAAGGCAAGTCAGCCATCGAATTCGATTTACACGGAACCGACCTTCAACCGGGCATTTACATCCTGAAAACAATTAGCGGCGGTAAAGAACTCACCTCACAGAAAGTAATAAAGGGGACCGAATAAGCACAATTATAGCCTAATGCAAATTAAGTACTTGTAATTTTGATGATGGTTCTTTGGTGAGGGACTGTCAGGCTTTAGGCTGTTAGTGTAATTCTTAGGCAAATATTGCTTTTTTATTGAAATCATGTAAATGAGATAAAACCAATGTTTTAAAATCCCCTAAAATCTTTAAGGGTTTTTATTTATACCTAAAATACAGTGTGTTATATTAATTTTTTCATTTAAAAATAGGTAATTTGAAATCTGTGAAATAGTTCGACCCTGCTCACCACAGGTCATTGGCATAAAAAAATAAGTTTGCAGTTTCAAGGATTAAAAAAACAACCAAGGAGGCACTGCGAACATACTGAAAAGCACTGCGAATAAACTCCGTGTTCCTCAGTGGACTCACTGCTGCTTCGGCAGGCTCAGCACAACGCTCCGTGGTAAAACTTGAAATCTGCATGTTGCAAATTACCCCGTTTTTTGCATAAATTGTAAGCTTTTGAGTAAAATGGTGGTATGGTATTTATCGAAGCTGGAATTGCCAGAAGAAACTCATTTTACAAAATTTCCGTGTTATACTGAAAGATAAAAAAAAGTATGCAAAAAGCATCAATAGTATGGGCAAAATTCGTTTACATTTGCTTCAAACAAATCCCTAAAAAAACCTACTGTTATGACAATAGGAATACTTAAAGAAATCGCTGGTGAAAACCGGGTTGCCATGCTCCCCGAAAGTGTCGCCACGCTGGTTAAGATGAATGTAACCATGCTTGTTGAAACCGGAGCTGGGCTTACTGCCTTTGCTTCGGATCAGGAATATGAGCAGGCGGGCGCACGAATCGAAACCAAAGCCAAAGTTATTGCAGGTGCCGAGCTGTTGATAAAAATCCAGCCACCAACTGCCGAAGAAATTGCCCTGATGAAAGATGGACAGGTTATCCTGGCAGTGCTAAACCCGTATTTTAATACTGGTTTGGTGCAGGAACTTGCTGCCAAAAACATTACCGGTTTCAGTATGGATGTTGTGCCCCGCACTTCACGTGCCCAGGCAATGGATATCCTTTCGTCAATGGCCACAGTTGCCGGTTACAAAGCTGTGCTGACCGCGGCTAACACCTTGCCCAAGTTTTTCCCAATGTTTATGACGGCTGCAGGAACCATCAAACCCGCCAATATGCTCATTTTGGGAGCTGGGGTAGCTGGGCTTCAGTCTATTGCAACTTCGCGAAAATTAGGTGCTGTGGTTTATGTTTTTGATGTCCGTGCTGCTGTTAAAGAAGAAGTTGTTGGCTTGGGAGGAAAGTTTGTAGAAGTGGCCGGTGCAATTGACGATAAAGCAGCCGGAGGGTATGCCGTTGAGCAAACCGACGAATTCAAAGCACGTCAGGCTCAAGCCATACACGATCAAGCCGTAAAATCGGATGTGGTAATCTGCACTGCCCAAATCCCAGGCCGCCGCGCACCAGTACTCCTTAAAAAGGAAACCGTTGAAGCGATGAAACCTGGTTCGGTAATCATTGACCTTGCAGCCTCAACTGGAGGAAATTGCGAACTCTGCAAAAATGATGAAACTATTGTACACAATGGCGTGAAAATTATCGGCAATTCCCAATTCCCAACCGATATGCCTACCGATGCCAGCCGTATGTATGGCAAAAACATGATCAATTTCCTTAAACTCATCATTACAAAAGAAGGGGCATTAAACCTGAATTGGGACGATGATATAGTGAAAGGCACAGCGGTTACACATGGCAAGGAAATAGTAAACGAGAGAGTAAAAACAATAATTAATTCATAATTAAAGTAAACTATGGAAGATATCTTAAAATTTTTCCTCGAATACAAAGACATGATTTTCATCATAGTCCTTTCGGTATTTCTTGGGATAGAAGTTATTTCGCATGTGCCTGCTGTGTTGCATACCCCGCTTATGTCGGGTAGCAATGCCATACACGGGGTTGTGATTATTGGTGCCATTATTGTAATGGGCCATGCCGAAAGCACACTCTCACTGATCCTCGGCTTTATAGCCGTGATTCTGGGAACGCTCAACGTTGTGGGTGGTTTTGTGGTTACCGATCGTATGCTCGAAATGTTTAAGAAAAAGAAAAATTAGGAGGAAACATCATGGAAACAATTACAACCTTCACCTCCGAACTCTCAATCCTTGAGATTTCTTATCTGATCGCATCAATACTCTTTATCCTCGGTTTGAAAAAACTGAGCCATCCGGCTACGGCCCGTGCCGGCAACCTCTGGGCTGCCGCTGGTATGGGTGCAGCTATCCTATTTACCATCCTTTTCCATCAAAAAGACGGGCAACCAATCGGGAATATTATCTGGATTGTGGTGGCCCTTGCCATTGGAAGTTTTATTGGCTGGTATGCTTCTATTAAGGTTAAAATGACTGCCATGCCCCAAATGGTATCCATATTTAATGGTATGGGCGGTGCTTGTGCTGCATTGATCTCGTTGATGGAATTCCCAAAAATGCAGAACCATCTTGCTTCGCTGCCTGAACCTGTCTCTAATATGCTTGGTGGCGAAGGTATTGCCATTTTGCTGGGTTTGATGATCGGTGGGGTTTCGTTTGCCGGTAGTATGATTGCCTTTGGTAAACTCGATGGACGTATTGGCGACATCAAACATCCGATATTGCGTATTGTAAACCTTACTTTCTTGGTAGTGCTTTTTGTGGCATTGTTCGTTATCCTGTTCATGAAACCTGAAGCCGACAACAACTTCCCAATTTACCTTTTTGCTTTGGCTGCCCTCATTTATGGGGTAACTTTTGTAATGCCGATTGGTGGTGCCGATATGCCTGTTGTAATTTCGTTACTGAATTCGTTTACTGGCGTAGCTGCTGCCATGGGTGGTTTCCTTTACGGCAACCAGGCCATGCTTACTGGCGGTATTTTGGTAGGCTCGTCAGGTACAATACTTACCATTTTGATGTGCAAGGCCATGAACCGTTCGCTGCTCAATGTTATTATCGGAGCATTTGGCGTAGCTGGTGCCGGCGGTGTTGAAGCTACCGACAAAACAGTTAAGGAAATCTCGCTCAGCGATGCTGCTGTTTTGTTAAGCTATTCGCAGAAAGTTTTTATAGTTCCCGGTTACGGATTGGCTGTTGCACAAGCCCAGCACCTTTGTCACGAACTAGACAACCTGCTTGCAAGCAAAGGCGTTGAGGTAAAATACGCTATCCATCCGGTTGCAGGACGTATGCCCGGCCACATGAACGTACTGTTGGCCGAAGCTGATGTTCCGTACGAAAAACTGGTTGAAATGGAAGATGCCAACAACGAAATGTCGAACACCGATGTGGTTATCGTTATTGGTGCCAACGATGTTGTAAATCCTGCCGCCGAAGACGATCCATCAAGCCCGATTTACGGAATGCCGATTATCAAGGCATTGGATGCAAAGAATGTTATTGTTATGAAACGAAGTATGGCCGCCGGTTATGCTGCTATACCCAACAACTTGTTTTACCACGCTAAAAACCGTATGCTGTTTGGCGATGCAAAAGCCACTTTGCAGAAATTGGTTGCAGAAATCAAGAGTTTGTAAACCATTTCTTTTTTATAAAAAATCCGGTAAGAGACAGTCTTTTACCGGATTTTTTTGTTGGTTTAGTTAATTGCCTGTTGGCATTATGTTATTTATTCATTATTCGATAATTTTCCAATAGCCTGTTTTATCGCTTCCGATGCGTTCGATTATCCCCATTTTTTTTAATTCTTGAATATGCCTTTTTATGGTAGCCGTCGAATATGCTGTTTTGTCGGCAAGTTTACTATAATTTGCTCTTGGATTTAGTTTTAAATGTTGCATGATGCTTCTTTTTACAAGGTCATTTACAGGGTCATTTTTAGTTTTTACAGGGTCATTTACAGGTTTAACAAACTGAACATGCATTTCCCGGTTTTGCAAGATATGGTTTTCGCCAAGCAATAAGTTTTCGAAAAAACGAAGTAAAAATTCATTGGAAGCGTGAATATTCTTCGTGTGATTTTTGTAATTGGCTCTTACCAAAGCATTTCGAAAATACCACGAATGCTCCGCAAACAAATTGTTGTTTACGTTAAAGCCAAATGTACGCATATATTTTATTAAAAAAATGGCTGTTGTCCGTGTGTTGCCTTCACCAAAAATGTGAATTTGCCAGAGGTAGGAAATAAAATGTGCTATATGTTCAATAACTTCTTGCTGACTTAATCCTTTAAAGCTAAACTTTTTTTCTTGTTCAAAATCGTATTCCAATGTGGCTTTCAAGCTCTCGGCACTTCCGTATAAAACCGTTTCGCCATTAAGCACCCACTCTTGTTTTGTGATGTTGTAATTACGGATTTTGCCTGCAAATTTGTAAATGCCTTTAAATAACCTGCGATGAATAGCAATGTATTCAGCCGGTGAAAACGTAAATGTTTGTTCACTCAAAATTTCTGTCATTCTTGCCGAAACTTTATCTGCTTCTTCGGTGCGGTCTTCGTTTGTTTGGGTTGGGTGCTGTATGTAATAAGTGTCAATGCGCTGTTTTACTTCGTCAATGGTAATATCGCCATCAATGTTTTGTTTGGCAGTAGCAATGAGATAGTCAGACGGTTTTAGCCCATCAACTTGTTGCAAGCCAATAGCCGTTTTCCAAACCCTTGCTTTTTCCGCTTTGTTTGGCTCACCCTGCCGCAAATATTCTTCAAAATTATCCATTGGCTGAACTATGATTTACTTTTCCTATTTAGTCTTTCTTTTCTGTTTCTTAAACTTAATGCTAACGGTTGATGTTTTGACAAGTAGCAGATTGCTTGGTACTATTCTGGAAACCTACAAGAATGTTTGTGTTGGCCACGAAACTACAAATTATTTACTCTGTTTGGTTTGCTTCTTACTTTTCTTTTTTAATTTCCTTTTACCATACGAAAGAATTTATGCGGTAGCGGGGAAAAGGATTAGGAGGCAGCAGTTTTTTTCTGTAAGAGTTGGTAGTGTCATTTTTAGTTGTAAATTTGTAACCATTGTGTAAGGTTAAACTATGTGGTTATGAATGAATATTTGACACTTTCGGAAGCTTCTGAACTTATTGGGAAAAGTAAAGAAACTTTAAGACGTTGGGATCGGGAAGGCAGACTTTCGGCTGTTCGCGAACCAATAAGTAATTACCGTGTCTATAATAGGGCGGAAGTCCAAACATTATTCAACGATTTTCTGACAAAAGAAACCAAAGATACTACCTCTAATTACGTAAAACCAGAAAACGATTACAATGTTTTAGAGTTATTTGCAGGTGCTGGCGGTTTGGCTGTCGGAATGGAGAAGGCAGGTCTCAAGTGTGTTGCATTGAATGATGTAGATAAATGGGCTTGTGAAACATTGCGCAAAAACCGGCCAAACTGGAAAATTTTAGAAGGGGATATAAAGAATTTTGATTTTTCAGAATACCATAATAAGGTTGATGTTGTTGCTGGTGGTTTTCCGTGTCAAGCGTTTAGTTATGCGGGCAAAAAATTGGGGTTAGCCGATGCAAGGGGAACACTGTTTTATGAATTTGCAAGAGCTATTAAAGAAGTAAATCCTCTTATATGTATTGGCGAAAATGTTCGGGGTTTGTTAAGCCATGAAAATGGAAGAACATTGCAAGGCATGATTTCAATTTTAGATGAGATTGGATATAATGTTGTTCCATTCCAAGTCCTAAAAGCTATAAATTATAGAGTTCCGCAAAAAAGGGAACGTTTAATTTTAGTTGGCATTCGGAAGGATATTAATTTAAAATACGAATATCCTAAGCCACATAACAAAATATATACATTAAAGGATGCCTTAAAAAAGGGGGATTTATTCGACAATAATGTTCCAAAGTCCAATGGTGCCAAGTATCCCAAAAGCAAAACAGTTGTATTGGATTTAGTGCCGCCCAAAGGGTACTGGCGTGATTTGCCTATAGAAATTCAAAAACAATTTATGGGCGGAAGCTTTTATCTCGGTGGCGGGAAAACAGGCATGGCTCGAAGAATTGGTTGGGACGAACCTTGTTTAACACTTACTTGTAGCCCAGCTCAAAAGCAAACCGAACGTTGCCATCCTGACGAAACCCGCCCATTTACTGTCCGTGAATATGCCAGAATTCAAACTTTTCCTGATGATTGGAAATTTGAAGGTTCAATGGCACAGCAATATAAACAAATAGGGAATGCTGTACCTGTTAATTTGGGAACGGAAGTTGGCTATTCTATTGTAAAATTCTTGAACCAATATTATCTGAAAGGCCAAAAATTAAAATAACTATTGGTATTTTGCTTTAATTTCTTTTGCTAAAGTTTGTATTGATTGTTCAACAACTTTGCTAGCGTCAACTTCAAGTGCAACTTCACCAATGGCATCAATTAACTCATAATAAAAGTCATCTTTACCTGTAATCCTATGCCAAAAACTTTTTCCTATAATTACTGGAAAGGTATTTCCAATTTTTCTATAATGTGAACTAAGTTCAGTTTCTTCTCCATAAACTACACCAACAATCATATCATTGATACCAACATTGAGATTATTCGTTCTAGCAAGAGATCTAACTCCGTTAAAATGATTAATTATGGTTGTAACATCATCATGATTTATTGTATTTGGGCCTGCTTTTAACTGACAATATTTTTTACGCCCATCTAATGCATCAATAAATTCAATATCAATTCCTTGAGTTGTGGATCCTAAGCCTTGAAATAAAGAACTTATTAGACTTTGAATCTTCATCCCAAATGAAGTGTTTATAGAGGAACCCAAAATTCTTGGAAGTACCAATGCTCTAGCAATACTTTCAGGGTCGTCATTGCCAGTCAGAAAATTTGCCAAATACTTGAAGAGAAATGGGTTTACATTGTATTCAGACAACTTACTTGCTCGTTTGCAAGCACCTTCTATATGACTTTGAACAATTTCATTTCTAAAAAATGTCTTCGCATTTTCAAGTATCTGTTTTCTTTGATTATTGTCCATTAAATATTTCTTAGACTTTAAAATTATAAATTCTGTTCATTTAGGTCAGCTCTAGAATATCTCATAACTTCTCTAAATCTTATCTATGTATTTATTTAGGTATTAGCTGCAACTTCCTAATTCCTTTTATTCTTGTTTTTGAGGTGTGAATGGATAAAGCTCACATTCAACCAAAATTACAATTTAAACAACAACCATCGACAAGCAGTTTCAAGAAGGCTTTTTCTGCATTCATGAATTGTATTTTGAACAGGTTTTCAAAGGTATGGAAATACAAAGTCTTAAAAGTAAATTCCCAACAACATTTTTTATTTTTGCAATGTTTTAAAATTGTCTCGAAATGAAGAAGGCGCTGTCGGTTATACTCACCCCGGTATATCTAATTGTGTTTGCATTTTTGCTCGTAATTTTTCACCCTGTACAGGTTATAACCAATTGGATTTGGGGCTACCCGGTTCGCAAACGGACGGTTGATGTTTTGAATTTCTGTTTATTGCACGGAATCCGTATTCTGGGAACCCGCATCACTTTCAGTGGATTCGAAAAAGTCCCAATAAACCGGCCTTTGATTATAGTGGCCAACCACCAAGGCACGCTCGATATCCCTCCCGTGATTGTGGGTTTTAAGAAAAACCACCCGAAGTTTATTTCAAAAATCGAATTGGGTAAAGGGATTCCCAGTGTTTCGTACAATCTGCGGCATGGCGGCTCAGTGCTTATCGACCGCAAAAACCGCTCTCAATCGGTGAAAGATATTATGATGCTTGGCAAACACATTGAAGCCAACAATTATGCAGCCTGTATTTTCCCGGAAGGCACTCGTACCAAAGATGGTCTGGTAAAAACGTTTCAACCGGCGGGAATTGCCTCACTAATACGCTCGGCACCTTCGGCTGTTATTGTTCCATTTGCTATTGATGGAAATTACGAAATTATGAAGAAAGGTTATTTTCCAATGACCTTTGGCTGCCACTTGAAATTTACCGTCCTCGATCCCATTGAGCCTGCCGGCTGGGATGCCAGCGAACTGTCGGTCCACATCGAAAACCTGATAAAAGCAGAGCTTGGTCAGAAGTTCTGAAAAGATGAAGTTTAACTGAAATATAAGGAAACTCATTCCGTTTTCAGTTTGGTTCTGCTGTAATACGGCTGGTAGAATACTATGCATATAAAATTCTGAAAAATATTCATTAGGAGGTAGGGTTGCCAAATTTAATCACTTAACCCATTTTTTTCTTATTAAGATTTTTATTGCAGCGTTTCTTGATCTTGATTGCACTTATGTCGTCCTGCATTCCATTTTTCGTCGCCGGTTTTGGTGTGTTTGCAGACTTTTTTTGCAGCAGGGATTTCAACTTTTGACATTTGCATCATGTTTAATCCTTAATCTAAAAAATCATGAAAAAATCTGTTGAAATCCCGGTCCACATCATTTTCTGGACAATGTTTACAGTATTAACCTTTGTGCTTTCCAAAATGTACTTGGAATCGGTTCCTGATGCCCCCTTTGCTGCTCATTTCACTTATGTGGTACTTCTTGAACTCGTCATGGGGCTGGTTTTTTTCTATACAACGTTTTTTATGATGCCTTGGGCACAAAAAAAACAAAATAACGCTCTTACCCTTGCTGCAATCCTCTTTGTGTTGCTTATCGTATTTGCCTTGCCGGCAATTCAAATTGGTGTTTTGGAAGTTCTAAGTTCAGTGGTCCCACATTTGTTGCTAATTTTATTGGGTGTTCT
The DNA here is from genome assembly GCA_903946925.1 of uncultured Bacteroidales bacterium. Lineage (GTDB taxonomy): Bacteria > Bacteroidota > Bacteroidia > Bacteroidales > UBA4417 > UBA4417. The sequence goes on from CAJAXK010000259.1 coordinate 47,257, forward strand.
GTTCTTTAACGCATTCAAAACAGAATAGTTAAAGGCTTGTAACAAAAGCCTGGAAGGCCGGAGATAGGGAGTTGAGGGAATGTGTTGTTGAATAAAGTTGTAGTTTTTTTTTGGTGGTTGTCATGGTCCCATGCCATAAATCATAAAATAGCCATAATAGAAAAAATTACCAACCAAAGACGAAATATTAATCAATCTGGTTTATTACTCCTGACCTCTAAAAACCAATAATAACTAATGAAACCAATAGGGGAATTAGCCTTATCCTTGGTCTTCCTACTAAAAAGGCAAACCTTTGCTTTGTAGAAATGCACTTTTTTTGCTATTCGAATAGCAATTAGCATGTCAAAAACTGTTTTAACGTTAATTTTACAGAATTATGAAGAAATCAATAGAGATAGCTGCACACATCTTTTTTTGGATAGTGTTTACCCTGTTCGTGTTTATGCTCAGCAAAATATATTTACAGGCTGACCCCAACGCGCCGTTCTCACAAAATCTGGTTTATGTAGTATTCCTGGAAGTGGTAATGGGCATGATTTTTTTCTACCTTACCTTTTTCGGTCTTGTGTGGACCAAAAACAAACCGTTCAAACTACTTGTGCTACTGATGGGTTTAGTAGCATTGCTGTTGCTTTTTGCGTATCCTGCTACACGGGTCGGAAGATGGGAAGTAGTGAGTTCGATACTTCCACATACAATTGTGATTTTTCTGGCTGGAATTTTTAGAAAATTCTCCGACTCCATTAAGCTTGAACAGGAAAAACAATCCTTACAACTTCAGAATACAAAAAACGAACTTGCTTTGCTCAAAATGCAGATAAGTCCACATTTTTTATTCAATACCTTAAACAACATTGATTATCTGATTCTGCATGATACAGAAAAAGCATCCAATTCCATTTCGAAATTGGCTGATATACTTAGGTATATGGTTTACGATGTTGAAAAAGAGAAGATTCCTCTTTGGAAGGAGCTTAAGTATATTGAAGATTATATAGGGCTTATCCGCCTGAGGACAAGCGGTCCTGATTATCTCAAATACGCTCTTTCCGGAAACCCAGCACACTTACAGATTGCACCTATGCTCTTTTTCCCTTTGATTGAAAATGCATATAAGCATGCCTCATCCAAAGAAGGATCAGAAGTTATTCAGATAAATATCAGCATTAAGGAATCCAGAATATGCTTTGTTGCAGAAAATGAGTATGATAAATCTGTATTGAATAACCACCCAGGTTCGACAGGATTAGGGATGAATATTGTAAGGCGCAGATTAGCAATGTTATATCCAAAAATGCACTCCTTAAAAGTTACCGAAGGTAACAGCAGGTATATGCTTGAATTAACAATACAACTGGATGAATTTTAATTGTATAGCCGTGGATGATGAACCCATGGCAATAGGAAAAATCAAGTCCTTTGTTGAAAAGTTGCCTCAGCTTAAGCTTCAGGCTACTTTTCGCAATGGGGCAGATGCACTTCAGTTCATATATAACAATCCTGTGCAAATTCTATTTCTCGATATCCAAATGGATAAAATGACAGGCATCGAATTACTCGAACAACTTGCCATAAAGCCTCAGGTAATTCTTACAACTGCGTTCAGCGAGTATGCTATTCGGGGGTTTGAGCTTTCTGTTACCGATTACTTGCTTAAACCTTATGCTTTTGAGCGTTTTGCCCAGGCTGTAAACAAAGCAACCGAGTATATACAATGGCAGCAAAAAGCTGAAAAAAATTCTAGGGAAATTGTTGACTACATTTTTGTTAAGTCAGGATACAAATTGGTAAAAATTTTCCAGGATGAGATTCTTTATATCGAAGCAATGAGGGATTTTCAAAACATCGTTTGCAGAACCGAAAAAATACTTGCAAGTCATTCCATGGCGGAGTTGGAACCCATGTTAAAAAAGGGCTTTGTTCGTTGTCACAAATCCTATATTGTGTCAATCCCTAAAATAAACAACATCGAACGCGATAGGGTTTATGTAGGAAGTAAATCAATCCCGATTGGCGAATCATATAAGGAGACATTTTTTAAATATATTTGATGCATTATTTCAGAGGATTCCAATCTCGGGAATTGGCTTTTCTGTTTAAAGGACAGTCTTGCTTTTTATAGGTTGTTTTCACTGTTCTATTCAGATGATCTCATGCAATAGTTAGCAACATCAAAACTAAACCTCTGCCAAAGAACAAAAAGCTTTTTTGTTTTTATCCAATAAAACGAATACACACTTAAACCATAAAATCCATGAAACTTCTCGGCCTTTCGCCAATGCTTTGGACAAAACACCTTAACCTAAGCGTTGGGTTTTACACCAATCTCCTCAAATTCAAATGCGACGAACTTAACGAAAAGATGGGTTTTGCCTCCCTTAGCCGCGATAATGTGCAAGTGATGCTTGTAGTACCAAAACAACATCCCGATTTTAAAGAAACCCAGTTTACCGGCTCCGTGTATATTCATACCGACGATGTTGAAAAAATATGGAAAGAACTGAAGGACAAGGTAGAAGTGATTTATCCCATTGACAATTTCGAACATGGTATGCGCGAGTTTGCCATTTACGATAATAACAAATACAGGATAATTTTCGGGCAGGAAATTGATTTGGAAAAGTTGAGTGGGGGGTAAATGTTCAATGTCGGATGTTCGATGTCGGATGAGAAATAAAATTTGGGCTTTTTCATCTTTTTCCTATTCTTTGGGGGCTAAATAATTTGGTGGCACATATTTAATCTGTAACAATCTGTATTAACTTTGTAGCAATCAAAAATAAAATGTCACCAATACATGAAAGGAGATTTTATGACCTCGCAAATGCCCGAAAGCCCTATTTGTTGCCCGGAATTTGACCCAATTCCCTGGAATGAAAAAACCTTCGAGTGGACAGATAAGAAATTTGTTAAAGAAAAGGTATGCACACTTTTCTTTATGCCGCTAAATTTTGGAAAGGTGATGAAAAAACTGGATCAAAAAGTTACCAAAGCCAAAGCCTCAACACCCGAAGGACTGTGCTTATCCGATCATACATCGAAATGGAACATGGATCTGTACCTGGCTGTTGACAAAACCATACCTGATGCCGAAAACACAACTTTAAGCGGGAAATTCTTCAGCAAAGTGTATGAAGGGAAATTTCAGGATACCGGAAAATGGAATACCGATTTTGAAAACAGCTTAAAATCAAAAGGCATAAAAACCGATAAATGCTATATGTGGTACACCACCTGCCCGAAATGTGCCAAAAAATACGGCAAAAATTATGTTGTTTTTATTGCGAGGCTTGTGTGAAAAATGTGGGATGTTGGATGTGGGATGTTGGATGTGGGATGTTGGATGTTTAATGTGGGATGGCGGATTTGGCCTTTGACCTTTGCCTTTTGCCTTTTGACCTTTAACTTTTGACCTTTGACCTTTGCCTTTTGACCTTTGCCTTTTGCCTTTTTCCCTTTCCTTTTTCGCTTAAATAAAAAACCCCATTTGCAATATTGGATTAAATCTATCGTTTTGACTACTACCATGTAAACAAGCAATAAATTGATTTTTACAATGCATTAACATATAGCCACAAAACGAACTGCTATTTTAATTGTTTACTTTGGGATAAATATTTTAAACTGGAACACTTGTCAAAAAATAGATTCACTTCTTTCGGTATTTATCTTTTCCTAATGCTTTTGCCGGTGGTTTCACAATCGCAGGCACTGCAAATAAACAGGACGATTTCGTGGGCAAAACACTTGTCCAAAATAGATACTGCCACCAATGCCATCACTTTCGATGGTGCTTATTGTGCTGACCGTCAAAGTCTTCCGCTTTGGAACGAAACTTTTTATGACAATGGCCTTTCGGAAAATGTTACAATCGATAATTGCACTTTTCTGGTTTTATCGGATGCCGAGAAATTGGTTTTCAGTGCCAATAAAATCGATTTGCCTCCTTCAATCGTTCCGGTTATAACTAAAGTTACAAGCAGGAAACAAACAGGGATACTAGTCGAAATTATGCCATTTATTCATGATTTGGCAACAAACCAAATCCTGAAACTTTCATCCTTCACCCTTAATTTTGCCGAAAGCGACAAGCCTGAAGCAATTACCTCAAAAACTTACGCTTCCTCCTCGGTTCTTTCGCAGGGAAGCTGGTATAAACTTGCCGTTACCCAAACCGGCATATATCGCCTCGATTACAACGATCTTGTTGCAATGGGAATCAATCCGGCTACTATCAATTCTGGCAAAATTGGCATATTTGGCCGGGGTGGCACTATGCTTCCCGAACCAAACAACCAGCCACGTGCCGATGATTTACCTGAAATTACCATAGAGATTACTGGTCAGGGCGATGGATCTTTCGATCAGGGCGACCATATTGTTTTTTATGCACAAGGCCCAACTTCTTGGCAGTACAACAACATGAAACAAATGTGGGAGCATACCCCTCATTTGTACGCCGATACCATCAGCTATTTCCTTACACCTGACCAAGGTACAGGCAAACGCATTTTAGCAAAAGCAAGTTCTGCCGAAACCGAAACAGATATTGTTGATTCTTACGACTTTTATGCAACGTTTGATGAGAACAACTTCAATCTTGTCAAATCAGGCCGGCAGTGGTTCTCACAGGTTTTTGATGTAATAACCAGCAGGTCGTATTCTTTCGATATTCCAGCATTAGCAAGCGGAAACGAGGTTAAAGTCCGTTCGGTTACTGCTGCCAAATCCATCAATGCCAGTTCGTTCGAGTTAAGCGTTGGAAGCCAAGCTTGGACTGTTTCACATTCCCCTATTTCAACTTCCGATGGCAGTGCGGTAGCAACAGGTGCTGTTTACTACAAAACCTTACAATCGGTTTCGCTTCCGCTAAAGGTTGACGTAAGGTACATAAAAACTTCAACTTCTGCAGCCGGGTATCTCGACTTTTTAGACATAAATGCACGCTGCGCATTAAAATTTTCATCCGGGCAACTGCATTTTCGCGATAGCCGTTCATTCGGTAGCGGACGGACAGCATTGTACCGTGTAACTTCTGCTGCCGGTAAAGCTAAGATATGGGATGTAACCAACCCTTTGACGATTTTCGCGATTAATGCAAATACCGATGGCAACGATTTGGTTTTCAAGCTTCCGGCCGATACTATCCGGCAGTTTGTCGCTTACGATGAAAGCCAGTTTTTAAAGCCGGTTTTTGTCCATAAAATTCAAAACCAAAACCTGCATGCAACTACCGGGGTGGACATGGTAATTATTGCACCTCAGCTATTTATGGCACAAGCTGTTAGGCTGGCAACCTTTCATGCTAACGCTACCAACCTGAATGTGCTGGTTTTGGACCCAACCACTATTTACAACGAATTCGCTTCAGGAACAGTTGATATTACTGCCATACGCGATTTTATGAAAATGCTTTACGACAGGGCGGCAACCGATAAAATGCCGAAATATCTTTTGCTTTTTGGCGATGGCTCTTACGATTATAAAGACAAGATAGCTTCAAATACCAATTTTATCCCTACTTGGCAATCGGTGGAATCGTTCGACCCCATACACTCCATAGCTACAGATGATTACTTCGGTATCCTCGACGACAACGAAGGGAAATCATATTCCGATGTTATTGATATGGGCATTGGCCGGCTGCCAGTGGCAAATGCGCTTGAAGCAGAGCAAGCAGTTGATAAAATAATACATTATTCAGTTGCCTCGCCCGAAAATATGTCTGATTGGCGTGATATGGTAACCTTTGTTGCCGACGACGAAGACGACGAGCATGTTGAACATTCGGAAATACTGGCAAACGATTTGAACACCAACTACCCCGAAATGAACATTGATAAGGTTTATCTCGATTCGTATATCCAGGTTGCTTCGTCGAGTGGAAACCGCTATCCCGATGTGAACAAAGCGATAACGCAACGGGTGGAAAAAGGTAGCCTCATCCTAAATTATATTGGTCATGGCGGCGAAACAGGCTGGGCGCACGAGCAAGTGTTAACGGTTAACGAAATTAACAATTGGTCCAATTTCGACAATATGCCTGTTTTTGTTACTGCCACCTGCGAATTTAGCCGCTTCGATGATCCTGGCCGCAGGGCTGCCGGCGAGTATGTGCTTACAAATCCTAAGGGTGGAGGAATAGCATTGTTTACCACAACCAGGCCAACCTTTGGTACGCCAAATTTTGAGCTGAACAAAAAATTCTTCCAGTATGCAATGAGCAAACCCGATGGCCAAAGATTGCGTATGGGCGATATAATCATGAATTCCAAACGCGACAAAGGATCCAACGAAAATGGTCGTAAATATGTTCTTTTGGGCGATCCAGCCTTGCAAATTGCCTTCCCTGCTTTAAATGTTGTAACCACCAAGTTTAACGGCCACGCACCGGGCAGTAATGCCGATACCCTAAAAGCCTATATGGAAGTGAGCATCGAAGGGATTATTGCCGATGCTAATGGAAATATTGTTTCTGATTTTAATGGTACAATTTACCCAACGGTTTTCGACAAAGCTGTAACACAGAAAACCCTTGCCAACGATGGAGGTACAATTTTTTCGTACTTATTGCGTAAAAACCTGCTGTATAAGGGAACGGTGAAAGTTGAAAACGGACATTTTAGTTTTACGTTTATTGTACCTAAAGATATTGCATACCAATATGATACAGGTAAAATTAGCTATTATGCCACCAATGGTGTTAGCGATGCAGTTGGGTTTTATACAAATGTAATTGTCGGCGGTTCTACCGATGTTGAGGTTATTGACACCCAAGGCCCTGATATTAGTTTGTATATGAACAACAAACTTTTTCAGGATGGGGGAATTACCGACCAGAATGCTAAATTGCTTGCGTTGGTAAGCGACGAAAACGGTATAAATACAGTGGGAAATGGAATTGGGCACGATATTACGGCTGTACTCGATGGCAACACTTCGGAACCTTATATCCTGAACGATTTTTACCAATCGGATATCAATACTTTCAAAAGTGGGTATATCTGGTTCCCATTTTCTATGCTGGCAACTGGCGAACACACAATCAATTTGAAAGTTTGGGATATTTTCAATAATTCTTCCGAAGCCGAAATACATTTTACGGTTGTGCCATCGGGCGATTTTGTGATTTCAAAAACCTACAGCTACCCTAACCCATTCAGAGAATACACCGATATTGTGTTTGAACACAATCAGCAAGGTGTTGATTTCGATGTGCGGGCCGAAATTTATTCCCTTTCGGGGCAGTTGGTTAGGGTAATTGAACAAACTTCGGCACAATCAGGCTCAGTAAGCACACCAATCCGTTGGGATGGCTTGCGCGAAAATGGAAGCAGGATGGGCAATGGCTTGTATATTTACAATCTTATTGTTCATGCTTCCAATGGGTTGGATTCACAAGTTTCTGGCAGGCTGGTTTTGCAGAAATAAACAACTTTAAAAGTGAGTCCACTCCGAAAAGTTTTTTTCGCCACAAAGGCACTAAGTTTCACGAAGAATATAGTGCTGATTAACAATGCTCTGTGTTCCTCTGTGTTCTCCGTGCCTCCGTGGTTTCCTTTTTTTTTAGACTTTTCGGAGAGGACTTAAAAGTATTGCTATCACTTCATAAAAAACAACATCAATTTAAACCGTCAGACCAAAGCATGAATACATACCAGAAACTTTTTGTTACAGGGCTTTTTCTTGTTATAGCCAACACCTTGCTTTTAGGGCAGGGCATACAGAAAAAAGTAACCTTGAATTGGAAAGGCATTCAAGCCATTGAAGGGATCAACTACGAAGTTGTGGATGCTTTGGTGGCAGAGGACTTAAACAACAATGCAACAAGGAATTACACGCCCGAATATTTCGAGAAATTCAAGCTGCCAAAAGGTGTAAATAATTGCGAAATCCTAATTACCAATACGGTTTTCGAACCATTGAATAGCGAGGATTTGGACAAGCTCAGCTTCCCTTTGCTCCCTACCGAAACACTTTCGCCAGTTGTGGAAACTGCTACCGAAAGGGGAATACAGATGGCCATGCTATCGCTTGTACCAGTTGTAATGAACCCGGAAGGCGGAATTATGCGCTTAAAATCATTCCAGATTGATGTGGTTTATAATTACTCAAGCTTTAAAAATGCAGTTGCCCAAAATGCTTCTTTTGCACCACATTCAGTACTTGCACAAGGAAACTGGTATAAAATCCAACTCAATAAAACCGGGATTTATAAAATTACTTACGCCGAAATGCAGGCAATGGGTGTTAACATGTCAACAATTACCCCAAATTCCATTAGGCTTTTTGGGAATGGCGGTGGCATGTTGCCCGAGTCGAATAGCGTTTTCCGTAACGACGACCTTACTGAAAACCCAATTAAAGTAGTTAGTGCCAATGCCAATGTGTTTGCATCTGGTGATTACATTTTGTTTTATGGTACAGCTCCCCATAAAACCGTTTATAACAAAACTGCTAAGAAATTTGAACATTCAACCAATATTTATTCCGACAATACTTTTTATTACTTGAATTTTGAAGGCACTACAGGTTTGAGGATTGAGGATATGCAGCAATCAACTCTTACGCCTAATTATACTTGTACCAGCTTTTTTGATGGTGTTTTTTATGAAAAGGACAAAATAAATTTTATCAATTCAGGCAAAGATTGGTTTGGCGAACGCATGGATGCTACAGCCAATTCATTTGAACTGCCTGAGTTTAATTTTCCAAATCTAAAAACCGGTAATCAAGCCTGGATACGATACCATGTTGCAGCAAGGGCAACCAGCAATACTACTTTTACGGTTTCTATCAATGGTACCGAGGTTTCAAAACCCTCATGTTCGGCCTTTGCAAATTACAATTATGCCTCCGACCGTACTGAAACAAAGAGTTTTATCCCCAACGATGAAAAAATAAAAGTTTCTTTCCAATATAACGGAGGGGGAACATCCATTGGCTGGCTCGATTGGGTTGAACTGAACGTGGTGCGGGCATTGAAATTTACCAGCGGCCAAATGGCTTTTGCCGATCCAGTTTCTGTTGCCAAGGATAGGGTTACAGAATTTCAATTGCAATCCTCCTCGCCCAATGTGGTTGTTTGGGAAGTAACTGATCCATTAAAAGTAAAGCGTGTGCTTACTGCGTTCCAAACCGATGTAAGCAAGTTTGTTTTAAATACCGATTCGCTGCGCCAATTTGTTGCCTGGGACAATACCTCGTTCCTTTCAACAACATTTACCGAAAAAGTGATAAACCAGGATTTGCATGGCATTGAATCTACTGATTTTTTGATTGTTACTCACAAAGATTATCTTGATCAGGCAGGCCGCCTTGCCGATCACCACCGAATAGCTGATGGTATGAAGGTTACTGTTGTTACTAACGAGCAAGTTTACAACGAGTTCTCATCTGGCTCGCCCGATATTTTGGCTATACGCGATATTTGCCGCATGTTATATAATCGTCCGGCGGCTGGAAACAAGCTCCAATATTTGTTGCTTTTTGGCGATGGTTCATTCGATTTTAAAGACCGGGTTCCTGAAAACACAAACCGTGTTCTTGCATTTCAAACCAAAGAATCACTCAACACGGTTTATTCTTATGCAAGCGATGATTTTTTTGGGTTACTTGATGCCAACGAAGGAAATGATGGAATTGGTTTGATAGATATTGGAATCGGGCGTTTCCCTGTAAACACTGCCGCACAAGCCAAAACCGCGGTTGACAAATGCCTTTTCTATGCCAGTAACGGAATAGCATCCTTGGGCGATTGGCGCAATAAACTTTGCTTTGTTGCCGACGATGGAAACGGCAACACCCATTTTTCGCAGGTCGAGAAACAGATTTGTCCCTTGGTGGAGGAAATTGCCCCTGTTTATAACGTAAATAAAGTTTATCTCGATGCGTTCAAGCAAGTTTCAACACCAACAGGGCAGCGTTGCCCCGATGCAAATACCGCTATAAAAACCAATGTCGAAAACGGGGTTTTGGTAATGAACTATACCGGGCATGGTGGCGAAACAGGTTGGGCCGACGAAGGGATACTTACCATCAGCGAAATAGATGCATGGACAAACTATGCGAACATGCCGGTTTTTATGACAGCAACTTGTGAGTTCAGCCGTTTTGATGATCCTGCGCGGGTATCGGCTGGCGAACATGTTTTCCTTAACCCTGTTGGTGGCGGCATAGCCCTGTTTACCACCACACGTTTGGCAAACGCAGGCACAAATATTGGGCTAACCCTTTATTTTTACGATACGCTTTTTGCAAAATACAATGGCGAATATCCTCGTTTTGGTGATGTTATAGCTCATGCGAAAAACAAAATGGGAGGCAATGATGCCGCATTGATACGCAATTTCGTACTGCTTGGCGACCCTGCTTTGCGTTTGGCTTATCCAAAACATAATGTAATTACTACCGAGATAAATGGCCGCAAAACCGGTTCCGGGATGGATACCATTTCGGCCATGGAAGCAGTAGAAATTAAAGGGATAATTGCTGATCAAAATGGCAATAAGCTTACCGGTTTTAATGGCAAAATGGATGTAAAAGTCTTTGATAAAGAACGCACTTTAATGACCTTAGGTTCCGAACCCGGCGACTATCCCGACGATTACACCCTTCAGGATAATTACATCTATCAGGGCAGAGCAACTGTTGCCAATGGCGATTTTACCATCAATTTTATAGTTCCACGTGATATAGATTACAGTTATGGTTTTGGAAAAATCTCTTACTATGCCCACGATAGCCTTGTTGATGCCAATGGCTATTGCAAGGAATTGATAATTGGTGGTTCCGGCGATGAAAGCACTGATAATGAAGGCCCACAGATAGCATTATTTTTAGATGGACTTAATTTTAAAGATGGTGATATCACTGGCGATACGCCTTTGCTGATTGCACAGTTGAGCGACGAAAGCGGGATTAATACAGTGAGCAACGGAATTGGGCATGATATAGTGGCAACTCTGGATGGCGATAATTCTTCATCCGTTGTGCTGAATAGTTTTTACAACGCCGAACTCGACAGTTACAGCACAGGGGTGGTTTTATACAACCTGCCGGAGCTTACCGAAGGGGAGCATACATTAACACTGAAAGCCTGGGATGTTTTCAATAATTCGTCTTCGGCAACAATAAATTTCAAGGTGTCGAAAAATATACAAATCACCATTACCAGCATAAACGCAAGCCCAAACCCTTTCACTGAGGAAGTAAACGTTGCTTTCGACGTCAACCTATCCAATTCGCCAATCGAAGCCCATCTCGAAATTTTTAACATCAACGGTTCTCTTGTTAGCACAACCGAAACTAATTTAATGGTAGCACAAGGCTATAAAGCCGGTGTGTTGACGTGGGATGGACGTGGCAATTCGGGGGCGCCAATCCCGCCAGGGGTTTACATTGTTAGTGTAAGGGCAAGCAACGGCAATTCCGAAACGGTAAAAGCTGTTAAGGTGGTGAAACTCAAATAGCGAACTATTGCAAGATTAGGGAAAGTGGTTGTCTGATAATGAGTTTCCGATACTTGACATATTTTATTTTGCAATAAACTTTGGATTGAAAACCTGTTTATCCCAGGTTCTCTAATCCGCATTCTCGATTTGAAGATATACGCGAAAGCAATAATTCAAGAAATTTCAGTTATACGATTGGCAATAACATTCAATCATGCAAAAAGGAATAAAGTGTTTTTTGACTTTAGTTACTCTAATAGCTTTACAATTATTGGCTACGGCCCAGGTAAGTCAGCAAAAAGTTGTTATTGACTGGCTGGGAATCAAAACCGTAAGCGGCTTCGACAATGAACCCATAAATGTCCTATTTGCCCCGGGCTTGGCGAATGTGGCTTCAAAAAACTACAGCCCCGAATATTTCAAAAAAACCAAACTCCCTGCTGGTGTTGCCCTCGACACTGTTTTGATTACCCATGTCGTTTATGAAACCCTAAGCCCGGAACAACAAAAATCGCTCACTTTTAAGCTATTGCCTTGCGATACGCTTTCCCCGAAAATTGAAACCGGGACCGAACGCGGCATTAGCATGTTGATGATTACATTAAACCCATTGGTTTCAAGTGCTGATGGCAGCATAATGCGATTAAAATCCTTTCAGATTGATATTGTTTTTCGCCCTGATACAACAACAAACCAAACAAAAAAGGCTGCTGCTTATGCCTCACATTCTGTCCTTGCACAAGGCGGTTGGTATAAAATACAGTTGAACAAAACGGGTATTTATAAAATTACCTATTCCGACATTCAGGCAATGGGAGTGAATATGGCGGAGGTGAAACCCGAAAACATAAGGTTGTTTGGAAATGGTGGCGGTTTGTTGCCCGAAGCAAACATCACATTCCGCCACGACGACCTCACCGAAAACGCTATAAAAGTAGTTTCGGCCAATGCCAACGTTTTCGCGCCGGGCGATTATTTGCTTTTTTACGGCACTTCGCCCAACAAGATTGAATACAACAAAACGACAAAGAAATTTGAGCATATTCAGAATATTTATTCGGATTATACTTATTACTACCTGAATTTTGATGGTGGCACAGGTTTGCGGATCGAAGATCAATACCAATCCATACTGCTCCCAACGTATGTTTCCACAAGTTTTGTCGAAGGCGTTTTTTACGAAAAGGATCTTTCGAACCTGATAATTTCGGGCAAAAATTGGGTTGGCGAACGTTTCGATGCAAACAACAATGTGTTTCAACTTCCGCGTTTTGAATTCCAGAACATAAATCCCGGCAAACAAGCCTGGATCCGTTACCGCTTATTGGCAAGGGCAAACTTATCCACAACCTTTGATGTAAAAGTAAATGGGAAGCTGGTTTCATCCCCTTCAATAAGTGCTATTGGCAATTACAATTTTGCCAGCGAACGCATCGAAACCAAAAGCTTTATCCCTGAAACAGGGATAATTGATGTGGCTTTTGAATATAAAGGCACAGGTGTAACCATCGGCTGGCTCGATTGGGTTGAACTAAACATTACCCACCAACTTAAATTTACCGGTGGGCAAATGGCTTTTGCGGATCCCATTTCGGTTGCAAATAGCAGGGTTACCGAATTCCAGTTGCAGGCTTCTTCGGCCAATGTTTCTATTTGGGAAGTAACAAACCCTGTTAAGGTTTCCAAAATAGTGGCCGATTTGCAAGGGGATGTAAGCAAATTTGTGTTGCCAACCGATTCGTTAAGGCAGTTTGTGGCTTGGGACAACTCAGCTTTTTTAACAGCTACTTTTGCCGGTAAAATTGCAAACCAGGATTTGCATGGCATTGCTGCCGCAGATTTTTTAATCGTAACCAACCAGGATTTTTTGGAACAAGCCAACCGTTTGGCCAATCACCACAGGGTTTTTGATGGTATGAAAGTTGAAGTGGTTACAAACGAACAGGTTTACAACGAATTTTCTTCCGGTTCGCCCGATGTGGCGGCCATACGCGATTTTGCAAGGATGCTTTACCAAAAACCCGATGCAAAAGACAAACTCCGCTATCTGCTGCTTTTTGGTGATGGGTCGTATGATTATAAAGATAAGATTGCCAATAACACCAATAAGGTATTGGCTTTTGAAACCAAAGAATCGGAGCATACTGTTTATTCGTGCGCCTGCGATGATTTTTTCGGTCAGTTGGATGTCAACGAAGGCTATGACGCATCGGGATTGATAGATATTGGTATTGGCAGGTTCCCGGTAAATACGCCCGAACAGGCAAAAGCAGTCGTGGATAAGTGCATACATTACGCAACCAACAGTGTGAACTCATTGGGCGATTGGCGAAATAAAATATGCCTCACAGCCGACGATGGCGATGGGAATTATCATTTTGGCCAGGCCGAACACGATTTGGCACCATTTATTGAAAAGATTGACCTTGTTTATAACCTGAATAAAATTTATGTTGATTCGTTTAAGCAAACAGCCACTGCCACAGGTGAGCGTTGCCCCGATGCCAATACAGCAATTAATGCAAATGTTGAAAATGGTGTGCTTATAATGAACTATACAGGGCATGGTGGCGAAACGGGTTGGGCAAACGAAGGCATACTTTCGGTGAAAGAAATTGAAGCTTGGACTAACTTTAACAATATGCCCTTGTTCATGACCGCGACCTGTGAGTTTAGCCGTTTCGACGACCCAAACCGGATTTCGGCCGGCGAACATGTGCTTTTAAACCCATTTGGTGGCGGGGTAGCACTTTTTACAACCACACGCTTGGCAAGTTCGGGTCCCAATATCAGGTTGAACCTTTATTTCTACGATTCTATTTTAAGCCATATTAATGGCGAATACCCACGTTTTGGCGATGTAATAGCATATTCCAAAAACCAAATTTCGGGCGACGAGAAACTATATATCCGAAACTTTGTGCTGCTTGGCGACCCTGCTTTGCAACTGGCATATCCCAAAAACCAGGTTATCACCACGCAAATCAACGGACGGGATTTAAAGCAAGGAACGGACACCATTTCGGCTATGGAAGCTGTTGAAATCAAAGGCATAATTGCCGATCAGCAAAGCACAAAACTTAGTTGGTTCAATGGGATAATAGATGTAAAAGTTTTTGATAAAGAACGTACCTTAATGACCTTAGGCTTCGATCCCGACGACTGGCCCGAAGCTTACACCGTGCAGGATAATTATATCTATCAAGGCAAAGCCACAGTTACAAACGGCGATTTTACCGTAAATTTTATTGTTCCCCGCGATATTGATTACAGCTATGGCTTTGGAAAAATTTCGTACTATGCCCACGATAGCCTCATAGATGCAAATGGTTTTTGCAAGCAATTAGTTATAGGAGGTTCAGGAATTGAGAGCACTGATACCGAAGGCCCACAGATAGCTTTGTTTTTTGATGACATTAATTTTATTGATGGCGGTATTACTGGTGATTCTCCGTTGTTGATTGCCCAATTGAGCGACGTAAGTGGGATTAATACGGTAAGCAACGGCATTGGGCACGATATTGTAGCAACTTTGGACGGCGACAATTCTTCGTCAATAGTGCTTAATAGTTATTACAATGCAAAAACCGATAGCTACACTTCGGGTGTGGTGCTTTACAAATTGGCTGAACTCACCGAGGGCGAGCATACACTTTCGCTCAAAGCCTGGGACGTGTTCAATAATTCGTCCTCGTCAACCATCAGGTTCAAGGTTTCCAAAAACCGGCAAATCACCATCACAAAAGTAAACGTTAGCCCGAATCCTTTCAACGAAAGTATAAAAGTAACTTTTGAAATTAATCTTGCCGATTCGCCCGTCGAAGCCTACCTGGAAGTGTTTAATGTCAATGGTTCATTGGTAAGCACTACCAATATGGAGTCGTTTCTGGCTCAAGGGTTTAAAGTAGGTGGGCTTACCTGGGACGGGCAATCGGATTCAGGGGCAACTGTACCACCTGGGGTTTATATCATTAGCATTAGGGCCAGTTCTGGAAATTCCAAAACAGTAAAAGCCGTAAAAGTGATAAAAACAAAACTGTAAACAAGTTGTTGTTAGGTAGTGTTAGACGTTCTAGCTGTTATACAACTGCAACTTTCTTCACATTCAATGTTTTACTATGTTTATGAAATAGTTCAACAAAATCAGATTTAGCTTGAGTGCTTGCATGTAGAAAAAACAAAATCCAATGCAATAACATTTCTTTATGGTCGTTAATACAACCAATGGATAATGATAATAAATTTCGCGACTTTATTTTTAAACCACTTATGACACATAGTAAACTTACGCTTTTTACCTTTCTTGTACTGATTGCCTTCAGTATTACAGCAAAAGCCCAGCTAAAATCAGTAGCAGAAGATCCTAAATCAAATTATATTGGCCAGTTTAACCCTATCACGACGGCTGTCCCATTTTTGATGATTTCGCCTGATGCCCGTGGAGGCTCAATGGGCGATGCTGGCGTTGCATCCGAACCAGATGCTTTTTCGATGCACTACAACCCTGCAAAATTTGCTTTCATCAATAAAGATATGGGTGTTGGGATTTCGTACAGCCCCTGGCTAAAAGGGCTTACCAACGATATTAACCTTGCTTATGTCAGTGGGTTTAAGAGGTTAAACAAGGATCAGGTAATTGCCATGTCGTTGCGTTATTTTAACCTTGGTGATATAAATTTTACCGACATAAACGGTTCTCCGATTGGCGATTACAAACCTAACGAATTTGCACTTGATGGCACATACTCGCGTATGCTGACTTCAAATTTGTCAATGGCAGTGGCTGCAAGATATATACATTCCAACCTTACACAAGGGCAGGATGTTGGTGGGCAGGCAACCAAACCTGGAAATTCAGTTGCAGCGGATGTTGCATTGTTTCAACGTTTTCCAGTTGAATTTGATAAAATTGAAGGTAACTTTTCGTGGGGTGTAAATATTTCCAATATCGGTACAAAAATGTCGTACAGCGATGATAATACCAATAAGGATTTTATCCCTACCAATCTGAAAATTGGCCCTTCGCTCACCCTTAACCTCGACGATTTCAATCAGATGTCGTTTATGGTTGATTTTAATAAATTGCTTGTGCCTACACAAAGTATTGATAGTAACGGGGTTATTATTGCAGGTATGGACCCGAATGTTTCTGTTCCTGTTGGTATGGTTCATTCTTTTTACGATGCACCGGGCGGGTTTAGCGAAGAAATGGCCGAAATCAGCATTTCAACGGGTGTCGAATATTGGTATGCCCAGCAGTTCGCACTTCGCGGAGGCTTTTTCTATGAAGATAAAAATAAAGGAAACAGGAAATTTTTTACGTTGGGCGCAGGGTTCAGGTACAATATCTTAGGGATTGATTTCTCGTACCTTATCCCAATCGAAACACAAAACCCACTCGAACATACTTTGCGTTTTTCGCTGCTGATTAATTTTGATGCCCCATCGGTGGCTAAATAAGTTCTGTAATAGTTATACTGAAAAAAGGCTGCCTTTAATTGGCAGCCTTTTTGCGTTTTGAATGTTTATGTTTCAATGTCGTTTATTTAGCATTTTTCAGAAAAGAAAGAAAAAAATGTCGGATTTTGTACCCTCCCCAGCCCTCCCTAGAAAATAGGGAGGGAGTAGTTCGCAACAAAATTTTAGACATTTGAACATATGTTAAGCTATATTAGTATGTCCTCCCCCTTTTTCCAAGGGGGAGACAGAGGGGGTACAAAGTGAATTGCAGATAACATTAATGAGAACTATTAGAATGAATCCTTAACTAAACGACATTGGTTTATGTTTTATAAACTTTCCAAATAGATGTTCCTCTATTTGATAATCAATACTACAGCGTATGCCGATACGCCTTCCTCCCGCCCCTCGAACCCAAGCTTTTCAGTAGTAGTAGCTTTTATTGAAATTTGATCCAGACCAATATCCAGCACCTTGCTCATGGTGGTTCTCATAGCATCAATGTAAGGTGCAATTTTGGGTGATTGCAAAGCGAGTGTGCTGTCAATATTCTGGATTTTGTATCCAGCTAAAGCAATCAGCGCGGCAGTTTTGGAAAGTAATATCTTACTGTCTATACCTTTAAGCCCTAAATCAGTATCCGGAAAATGCTTTCCTATATCGCCCAAAGCCGCTGCCCCCAAAAGTGCGTCGCATATTGCATGTATCAGTACATCAGCATCCGAATGGCCAAGCAATCCTTTTGTATGCGGAATTTTCACCCCACCAAGCCATAATTCGCGGTTTTCCACAAATTGGTGAACATCGTAGCCAAAACCTATTCTCATTTTTAAGGGGGTTCAGTTGTTGAGGTGTTTAGTTGTTGAGTTGTTGATTCGTTGGGTTGTGAAGCACCAATAACCAATAACCATTAGCTCAAATACATCCCCTCAATCTCTTTCTTAAATTGTTCAGATACAACCCTTCGCATTATTTTTAACGAAGGTGTTAGTTCGCCTGTTTGTATGGTAAACTCATTAGGCAGCAAAGTTATTTTTTTAACCTGCTCGTAGGGCGATAGATCTTTCTGTAACAGGTTTATCCTGTTTTGGTAAAAATCCAGAACAGCCTTTTCTTTAACCTGCTGCTCTTTCGAAAGGTTATCAATGCCCATTTCCTTCATCAATCTTGCAAAGGCAATGGTTGCTGGAACTACAAGTGCCGTTATATATTTACGTTCGTTCCCGATAATGGTAATTTGTTCAATATATTTATCCCCCGAAAGCAGGGATTCTATTTTCTGTGGGGCAATGTATTTTCCTGACGATGTTTTTATTATGTCCTTTATTCTGTCGGTAAGGAATAAGTAGCCGTTTTCATCCAATCGGCCGGCATCGCCGGTGCAAAAATATCCATCTTTCATTACTTCGGCGGTAAGTTCAGGTTTTTTGTAATAACCCATAAATACAGTGCCGCCTTTTACCATTATTTCATCGTTCTCGCCAATTTTAACATCGAGCAAAGGCATTATTTTGCCCACCGATTTCGTGTTTATATCGTCATCGAGCAAACAAGTTACCGAAGCAACCGTTTCTGTTAACCCATAACCTACCTTAATATGAATGCCCACCTGTTCGAAAAAGTGGATTATTTCCACCGAAAGAGCTGCGCCCCCACAAACCATAAACTTAAAATTGCCACCCAGTGCGGCGCGGCCTTTGGCGAGTACAAGTTTATCGGCAACACTGTAAGCTATTTTTACCCCTAAAGGCACTGGTTTTTTGTTCCAGATATAATCAAGCCTTTGGCCTCCTACATTTATTGCCCATTTAAAAATAGATTGTTTCAAGGCCGATCCCTTTGCAATTTCGGCATTCACACCTTCATAAGTTTTCTCAAAAAACCTTGGTACCGAGCACATTATAGTCGGTTTTACAACTTTTACAGAATCAATTACTTCTTTAGGGTTGCGCAGGTAATACGATATCATCCCTTTGCTTAGTACGTTGAATGTCCAGGCCCGTTCAAAAATATGGCTCAGTGGAAGAAAACAAAAAGAAACATCGGTATCGTCAACCTGAAGTCGCAGGTCGTGTATTTTGATGCAATACTGAAAGTTGGCTACCGAAAGCATAACCCCTTTGGGAACGCCCGATGTGCCTGAAGTATAGATAATGGTACATAAATCCTGATCCTGGGCTTCCTGCGACAAAACAAGCAATTGCTTGTCGTAATTATTTGCCTTGCCTTCGATCAGGAAATCAGCAAATTGTACCACAGGCAACCCGCTATCAACCTGAACAGATGGATCGAAAGTGATGATTTTTCGAAGTGTGGGGACTTTAGCCAGCAATTCCTTTGCCACATCATATTGCTCCTGTTCTCCAACAAAAAACAGGGTTGTTTCGGTTTCGTTCAGCATATATTCGGCCTGTGCAACACTGGTTGCCGAAAACAAGGGAACCGACACTGCACGTACCAATTGCAAAGCATAATCCGTGATAGTCCATTCGGGCATGTTTCTCGACATGATGCCAACCTTATCGCCAGGTTTTACCCCACTGGCAAGCAACGCTTTTGCTGTATCTTCAATAGTATTCCATAATTCGGTCCAACTGATTGGAGTCCAGCTTTTATCAGGTTTTTGATAAAAAACAGCATTGCGTGAACCATATTTTTTGCAGTTTTCGCGAAGTATTGAAGTAAGTTGGAGATTGTTCATAGAAGTAGGGTTATTGGGCTTATTTAAAAGGAAAGTATTTTCATTACAGATTAAAACCCCTTATAAAAAGCCAATAAGGGGTTTAAAGCAGAACGGTTGAATTTTCATGTAAAGATATAATTTTTTAATAAAACCACAATATATATTCTTATCTGCATATAAAAACCTGGGTATCTATAAATTGCCTAAAGTTGTGAATGCCTAAATGCCTAAAGTCCCTTCCCAATTCTATTTGCTGTATTAGTCAAGTTATTCGGATCAAATATTTTTTTGTTTTGAAAATTCGTGTTCACGAAATTTTACCTGATTTTATGGATTAAACCGTGAGGAACATCAACTTTAGGCACTTTAGGCACTTTAAGTACTCTCAAAACATGAATATTCCATATGGTGTATAGTTACGAACCTGATTTTTCCCTGCAATGCCGTGCTCCAGTCCCGCATTATAAAAAAAACTCCTTTAAAGTCGGTATCTTTGCGCCTCACTAATATATTGAGATGATTTCAGTAGATGGACTTACAGTTGAGTTTGGGGGCAGCTCCCTTTTTAAAGATATTTCTTTTGCAATAAACGAAAAGGATCGGATTGCATTGATGGGCAAAAATGGAGCAGGTAAATCGACCTTGCTTAAAATAATTGCTGGTACAAAATCAGCCACTCGTGGCAAAGTGTCGGCACCAAAAGATGCGGTAATCGCTTATTTGCCGCAGCATTTGCTCACCAACGACAGCCGTACCGTGTTCGAGGAAGCAGCCCAGGCTTTTGCTCAGGTTTTTGAGATGCAGCACCAAATTGAAGATTTGAACAACCAACTTTCGTCGCGTACCGACTACGAATCGGCTGAATATTATGAACTTATTGAACAGGTTTCGGCGGTTAGCGAAAAATATTATTCCATCGAAGAAGTAAACTACGATGCCGAAGTTGAGAAGATATTGCTCGGCTTAGGCTTTAACCGCGAAGATTTTACCAGGCCAACCGGCGAATTTAGTGGTGGCTGGAGGATGCGTATTGAATTGGCTAAAATACTTTTGCAAAAGCCCGACCTCCTATTGCTCGACGAACCTACCAACCACATGGATATTGAGTCGATTCAATGGTTCGAGGATTTTTTGATCAATAGCGCAAAGGCTGTTATCGTGATTTCCCACGACCGTGCTTTTGTTGATAATATTACGACACGAACCATCGAAGTTACAATGGGACGCATTTACGATTACAAGGTAAATTATTCGTCGTACCTGCAACTTAGGAAGGAGCGCCGCGAACAGCAACAGAAACATTACGACGAGCAGCAAAGGTTTATAGCCGACAACCAGGATTTTATCGATCGTTTCAGGGGAACATTTTCCAAAACAAACCAAGTGCAGTCGAGGGTTAAGATGCTCGAAAAACTACCAGTTATTGAGATTGACGAGGAAGATAATTCGGCTTTGCGCCTTAAATTCCCGCCTTCGCCACGCTCGGGAAGCTATCCAGTTATTCTCGAAGGCATGACAAAAAAGTACGGCGACCATACTGTTTTCGCTGATGCAACTTTAAGTATCGTAAGGGGCGAAAGAGTTGCTTTTGTTGGTAAAAACGGAGAGGGCAAATCCACAATGGTGAAAAGTATAATGGGCGAGATTGAATATGATGGTAAGTTAACGTTAGGTCATAATATAATGATCGGATATTTTGCCCAAAACGAGGCTTCTTTACTTGATGAGGAAAATACTGTATTTCAAACTATTGACGATGTTGCAAAGGGCGATGTACGGACAAAAATCAAGGATATCCTTGGGGCATTCATGTTTGGTGGCGATAGCTGGAATAAAAAAGTAAAAGTGCTTTCGGGTGGCGAACGTACACGTTTGGCTATGATCAAACTATTGCTCGAACCGGTAAACCTCCTTATCCTGGATGAACCTACCAATCATTTGGATATGAAAACAAAAGATATTCTTAAAAGTGCATTGCAGGATTATGATGGCACGCTGATATTGGTTTCGCACGACAGGGATTTTCTGGATGGACTGGCCGACAAAGTGTTCGAATTTGGCAACAAAAGGGTAAAGGAACATTTTGGCGATATTAACAGTTTCCTTGCCCGAAAAAAGCTCGAAAACCTGAGGGAATTGGAAAGGACTGGAAAGAAATAGCGGGAAATGAGAAAATAGGGGAGGGGTAACAACAGTAATCGGGGATGTACGAAGCCAAAAGTAAATGGTTGGATATAAAAAAACATCTAACTCTATTTTTTGGGGAACAAATCAATTAATTTTGTGCTTAAAATAATTGTTGGGTCAAAACACTGATTATGAGAACAAATATTTTATTAGATGAAATTCTTGGCATACTGTCGCAAGTAAAAGACTCGGAGAAAGATCTCGAAAAAATACACGACTTCCTGTTGGCGGAAATTATAAACGAGGAAGAGGAAACAGATGCCCCAATTCCTGATAAGTATAAAAGTCTGGTTTCCGATATTGTTGATAACCTCGAAAGTGGTTTTTCGACCAAAATAGATACTGAAAAGGGCATTATGGTTTCGGCGGTAAACCAATATGGGTTTACAATGGATTATTTGGAAGAGGAAGCCGGAGATGATGAAACCGATGAAGGTCATGATGGAGAAACCGAATATTTTGGCTCGTTTATCAATATTGAGTGCCTCGAATCGTTTGAGTCGTTCGAGATTATGGAAAACTTTGCCAACTCATTAGATGCAAGCGATTTGAAGAATAAACTCCTGAATGCTTTGCAACATAAAAAACCATTTGCCAATTTTAATGCCATCATTCACAGTTCGCCCGACAGGGACAAGTGGTTCGATTTCAAGAGAAAAGCATTGGAGCAGCATGTTGTGGATATTTTAACCGCTTATTCCTTGTGGTAAACACGTGGTTATTTGCAATCATGGAATATCGGGTTGTAAAACTGGTTTAACGTAATGGATTCTGTCCGTAGTGCCAATTGATATCTTATTTACGATGTACGATTTTAGAATTACGATTGACAAACCTAACCCACAGAATGCAAATCGTAAATGTCAGTGTTAAGCAGAAAAAAAACAAAATCTAAATAATTGACATCAGTATGATGGATAGATATATCGAACAAATTATCTCTGACATAAGATTGTCGCGCACATACATCAAGCCCCCAATTACTGAATTATGGGAGTCGGTTGACATCAATAACCCGAACGAGGTTGAGGACATTGCTTATATCGAAAGTGGCATGGCAAATCCTGTACAGCTTTCGGAAATTACCGGTATTGAAACCGAAACCCTGCCTGTTGAAGAAGCGCTTTCCTCCATACAGAAGGCATTGCTGGCCAACGAATTATTAGCTTTATTGCACCATTATAATTTCTACCCCAATTTTCCGGAAGGCTATCCCGACGAACTTAAATATGCTCACCTTTTAATGATTTGGGACAACAAATACAGCCCTGTTTCGTTTGGCGAAACGCAAATCGAATTTTGCGATTTCGACAGTAAAAACTGTCCATTCGGCGGATATTGTGATACTTGCGCCGAAATGGAGCAAGAACTGCTCAATAGCAGGAAGGCTGACAAGGATGATGGCTCTTTTACCCCATTTCCTGATGAATTGCTTCCATTTTAGTTTCACTTACCTTTAAAAAAACAACCATGCGGACCATTCTTTTATTCATCCCAATTATTGCCCTAATATTAGTTTTTAATTCGTGTAGTTCGAGCAAACTCGCTACCGAAAAACCGGTCGAAAAATATTCTGTTTTTAATTACGATCCAGTGCCCTCATCAATCAGTTTGCCTGTCGAAATGAAGGTCGCATCACTTGAAGCCTTGCTGAACAGGCAACTTACGGGTTTGATTTACGAGGATAACAGCCTGGATAACAATGGTGGCGATAATATAATGGTCAAGGCTTGGAAAAAGGAGAATATAAAGCTTGGATTCGAAAATGGGCAATTCAGCTACCGTGTACCATTAAAATTATGGATAAAGGCCGGATGGAAAATAGATCAGTTTGGGATTTCGTTATCCGATTATCGCGAATTAAACGCTGAAATTGCATTGAAATTCCACTCTTCGGTTACTATAAACAAGGACTGGTCAATTTCTACTCTTACAGTTTCTGATGGTTACGAATGGCTAAGCACCCCAACATTGAAGATTGGCCCGGTATCATTACCAATAACTTTTATTGCCGATATGATTATCAAATATAATACAGAAACTATAAACAAAGCAATTGACGATGGTTTGAAACAGAGCCTCGATTTAAAAACAACCGCCAAGCAAGCCTGGACCGAATTGCAAAACCCGATGCTGTTATCCGAAGAGTATGGTTTATGGTTAAGGGTTAGCCCCAAAGCGGTTTCGGTTAGCCCATTTACCGGAGGCAAAGGGGTTATTAAGCAAACTACATCTATACATGCTGTTACCGAATGTTTTACCGGGAAAAAACCGGCTTCAAATATCAACCCCGTTCTTCCAGGCCTAACAATATCCAACAAAGCAAATGATGAGTTTTTGGTTAATGTTACATCTTATATTGGGTACGGATATATTGATTCGATTACCCGCCGCATGTTGATAAACACTTCATATACCTTTGGAAATAAAAAAGTTACGGTAACAGGGATTTCCATTTATGGGAATGAAAGCAAGATGATAATTGCTACCGATGTGGTTGGGAGCATAAATGGGAAGTTGTATTTCTCGGGGATGCCTATGTATCGTTCTTC
This sequence comes from uncultured Bacteroidales bacterium, assembly GCA_903946925.1. Classification (GTDB taxonomy): domain Bacteria; phylum Bacteroidota; class Bacteroidia; order Bacteroidales; family UBA4417; genus UBA4417. The sequence goes on from CAJAXK010000259.1 coordinate 71,595, forward strand.
CGATTCGTGCATTATACTCAAGGATCTGCAATTTTCGGTTCAAACAAAGAATGTGCTGCTCAAATCGGCAGCCTGGCTCGCAAACAGTGGAATCGAAAAAACTATTAGCAAAAGCATGTCGTACCCCATTGGTGCCGAACTTCGCGAAACATATACCATGATGGCCGAAACCCTTAAAAAATATGATTTTGGCGAAGGGTTTTATTTGTCGGGAACACTGGGCAGTATTGAAGTGCAACAACCTGCCCTTGTCCCCGCCGGCATTGTTGCCCCGGTAAGCATCAAGGGGAAACTTACCGTAAAACTTGATTGAAAAGATATTTGGAGGTTTATTCTTTATTTGAACGGAACAACCAACTATGAGAGGTACCTATACTGAAAATTGGATAAAAATCCTCATTTGTTTTTCAAAGAAAATAACCGTGCAGACACAGGGAGCACTAAGTAAAGTGTTGAAAATAACCTCCGTGAACCTCTGTGAACTCCATGTCTCCGTGGTAAAAACTTGAAATGTATGTGCCACAATTTATCCCGTTTTTGGTGTAATACCCCAAAATGTGTAGAAAATAGAAATTTCCTTGCCAAGAGTTATGCCGCGAAGTATAATTAGCGTATTTTTGGGCAAAACAATTGCACTATGGAGTTTAACGAAGTATTATTAAAACGCGAAAGTGTACGCAATTATGATCCCGCAAAACCGGTTGACATAGATACACTTAAAAGGATTCTCGAAGCCGGGCGTATCGCCCCATCAGCATCAAATTATCAGCCTTGGGAATTTTGGCTGATTTCATCTCAGGAAATGCTCGAAAAAGTAAAGCCTTGTTATTCGAGGCAATGGATTACCGATGCCCCGCATATACTGGTAGTTACAGGCGATTTGGATCATGCCTGGGAGCGTTCCGATGGATACAACTCCTTGCAGACCGACCTTGCTATTGCTATGCATCAAATGGTATTGGCCGCCACAAATGAAGGTGTTGGCACATGCTGGGTTACCAATTTCAATCCCGATATTCTCCGCAAGGCATTAGGTTTGAAGGAGTCGGTAAAAGTATTTGGAATTACTCCGCTAGGTTATCCACGCGAAAATTATACAAAACGGACAGTAATTATGCGTAAGCCTCTTGAAGATGTAGTCATCTATCGTTAGTGGCCAACTATTAATCTGGTGTCTTTCAATACAACACCTACAAATTTTTCGGAATACCTGATTTTGATGAAATTTTCGCAACGCAAGTACATTTTACTTCTTTTCATAGGTATAACAATTACGCTTATCCTTAATCTGGGTCAGGCTTATTCTATTTGGTATTTGAGTCAGGATGCACTTTTGGCAAGCCGCTGGGCAACCATGCTTCTTTTGGTTGGTTATGCATTCCGAAAAAAAGCTTTAACAACCTGGATACTGGTTAGCATGGTTATTGGTGCGGAGTTTGGTCACGATGTACCAACTGTTGCAATTCACCTCAATCTTTTCAGCAAAATATTCCTCAATATGGTGAAAACCATAATTGCGCCCTTGCTTTTTGCAACACTGGTGGTTGGTATTGCCGGGCACTCGAATTTGCGGCAAGTTGGAAGAATGGGTTGGAAATCAATAGTTTACTTCGAAATTGTTTCCACAATTGCTTTGTTTATTGGCCTTCTTGCAATAAATATAAGCAAGGCCGGTGTTGGCGTAATTATTCCTTCAAACATGGATCAGACAGGAATTCCAACAGTTAAGGGGCAGACTTTTGAAGAAATTATCCTTCATATTTTCCCGGAGAACATTGCAAAAGCTATATACGAGGGTCAAATGCTGCAGATTGTGGTTTTTAGCATAATATTTGGAATTGCAGTTGCCATGCTCAAAGATCAGCATCGCAACCGTATGGTTCATTTTGCCGAGAGCCTTTCTGAAACTATGTTCAAATTCACGAATCTGGTAATGTATATGGCTCCCGTTGCTGTTTTTGCAGCCATCGCTTATTCAGTTGGGCATATGGGAATTAGTATTTTAAGCAACTTGGTGCAGCTCTTAGCAACATTGTACATAGCTTTGATCGCATTTCTGTTGCTGGTGTTGCTGCCTGTTGCTTTATTCCTAAAAATCCCTATCAGGAATTTTATCCGTGCCGTTTCGGAACCGGTTACCATTGCTTTTGCCACTACCAGCTCCGAATCGGCATTACCTGTCGCGATGAATGCAATGGAGAAATTCGGTGTTCCACGCAAAATTGTTGCATTTGTAATGCCTACTGGTTACAGTTTCAACCTCGATGGAACCACACTTTATCTTTCGTTGGCTACCATTTTTGTGGCTCAGGTTGCCGGAATAGACCTATCAATTGATAGGCAATTGCTAATTGTTTTTACTTTAATGCTCACAAGCAAAGGTGTGGCAGGTGTGCCCAGAGCCTCATTGGTTATTTTACTTGGCACAGCAGCTAGTTTTGGACTTCCGGTATGGCCTATCTTTATAATACTAGGCATCGACGAATTGATGGATATGGCGAGAACTGCTATGAACGTTATCGGGAATTGCCTTGCTACCGCAGTAATTGCAAGATGGGAAGGAGAATTTGATGAGAATGCAGCCAAGAATTTTACTCCTGAATAATTAATTGACCTATTCTTCCTATTTGTACATACAAGCTTTTTGAGCATATTATTAGCAATTCTTAACAAGCTCATTTTTACCCTTACTAACCTTTTGACTTGTTTTTCCTTTATCTTTGTCCCGAAAAAACACATTCAATGAAACGTAACTTATTTTTAGTCGTTACCCTATTGGCATTAACTGCTACATCTTTTGCGCAAAAACCTTCTGCCGAATCTATCCGCAAGCGTATGAGCCTTGGTTTTGGGGTTTTTCACGATTTCTGGATGAAAGTCCCCGATTCCATTAACCCAAGGGCTATAAATCAAGGGGTCGATGTTTTTATCCACTATACCTTTCCCATGGATAAAAAAGGGCATACAGTTTTTTTTATTGGAGGCGGTATTGGTGCCCATAATTTCTATAACCAGGCACTTTTAGGCGTTGGCAAATACAATATATATGAAAAAGCTTTGACCGATAACGAAAACGAGTCGTATTTCTATAATGTGCCACGTAAGTTTAATGGTAAAGCTATGGAAGTGCAAAAGAGCAAACTTTCGATAACTTATGTTGATATCCCTTTCGGCTTTCAATACAAATCATCGAGCAAGATGCATGTAACCCTAGGGTTTAAAGTGGGTTGGAAAATTGATGCACATACAAAATACAAAGGAAGCGATTTGGCCGGAAGCGGGTTCGATGTGGAAGAAAAATCGTTGAAACTTCGCAATATTGATAACTTTCACTATGGCCCTTATGCCGTTTTGGGATATAAATGGATTGGGGCATCCGTGTTTTACCAACTCTCATCCGTGTTTGAAAAAGATTTAGGCCCTCAGATTTACCCGATTTCTTTAGGATTGGTTTTCAAACCTTACTAATTATATAAAATTAGCAATAAAAATTATCACGGTTGCGCCCACAACATAGCCTAAGTAAATTTCGGCTTGTTTGTGGGCGTTTTGTTTTAATCGCGCATAACCAACCAAACCCGATATTACTACCGACACAATAATTGGTATCAATAGAGTAAACCCCATTCGCAGCGAAATGCTAATCAATGTTGCTGCCAATGCGCCCCAGCCCAAGGTATGAAGGCTGATTTTATACACTAAATTTATCAGCAAGCCAACAAGCAGGGAGAAGGTAGCGGAGTAAAGCAAATACAAAAAAACCGGTGGGATGTTTGTTTCTTTCAGCACATAAAGCAAAGCCATAAACGATGTACAGGAAACCAACAAGGGTATTGTCCTTTCGGAGCGGTCGTTCATTTCGAAGGATTCAATTGCTTTAAATTTAAACAAAATATACATACTTATCGAAGGGATAGCAATTGTGAATAAAAATACTATGCTTACAAACCAGATTTTTAACACGTTAGGCAACACAATCGTAAAAATATTTGGCAAGAGCATAAGCGTAGAAATAGCAAGAAATGGTATCAAAATAGGATGGAATATATAGGTTAGGATCCGTGAAAATCCGAATTCGTTGTTATTCATGAAAACGTTGTTTTTAAAACTATTGGAGATTATTTTGAAATGAATTTTTGCAAATACAACTGATGTAATATTTGCAAATCTTATTTAACTACTTGATTATTATAATATTTACAATGCTACAATTTACATCACTTTACGAAGCCGGGCAACAGAAATGTTGAGCAGTTCCCTGTATTTGGCAACGGTTCGCCGCGCTATTGGGTAGCCTTTTTGTTTCAGTATGGCAGTCAGTTCTTCATCAGTTAGTGGTTTGCTTTTATCTTCAACCGCAATACAATCCGAAAGTATTTTCTTGATTTCCCTGGTCGAAACTTCCTCGCCCTGATCATTTTGTATGGATTCGGAAAAAAAACTTTTCAGCAAAAAAGTACCATAAGGGGTTTGTACATACTTGCTGTTGGCAACCCTCGAAATAGTTGAAATGTCGAGTCCTACCTGTTCGGCTATATCTTTGAGTATCATTGGCCTAAGCCTTGTTTCATCGCCTTCCAGAAAGTAATTATATTGGTAGTTCATGATAGCTTTCATGGTAACATAAAGCGTATCCTGCCGTTGCTTAATTGCATCGATAAACCAACGTGCCGAGTCTATTTTTTGTTTTATAAAAATAACGGCATCTCGCTGCGATTCGTTTTTCTCCTTTTTATTTTTGTTTTCCGAATAGGTTTCCAGCATCTCGGTATAAGTGCGGCTTAACCTAAGTTCAGGCATATTGCGCTGATTAAGGGATAGTTCGAGAACACCATCTTTATTTTCGATAATAAAATCGGGGATTACATATTGGTTGCCCGAAGCCGTTGAGCCGAATGTGTTGCCAGGTTTTGGGTTAAGCTTTAATATTTCACTAATTGCTTCGCGTAGTTCATCTTCGGTGGAATGTGTACGTTTCAGGATTTTATCGTAATGCTTTTTTGTAAATTCATCAAAGCAACGGTCCAAAATGGTGATTGCCAACCGCACTGCTGGCGAAAGGTCTGCACGTTTAAGTTGAAGTATGAGGCACTCCTGGAGGTTTCGGGCGGCAACACCCGCGGGTTCAAAACCTTGTACAACCTTCAGCATTTGCTCAATTTCCGCTAAAGTGGTAGTAACCCCTTGTGTAAAAGCAAGATCGTCAACCATTGCGCCCAATTCTCGTTGAAGGTATCCGGCTTCATCTAAGTTGCCGATTATTGTAGTTCCGATTATTTGCTTGTGCTCGGGTAGGTTTTTAATATCGAGTTGCGAAAGCAGCGATTCAAGAAAACCTGTATCGGCGGCCATTGGTATCTCCTTATGCTCATCGCTGGAGGAAGTGTTTCCAGCATTCAGCCTGTAAGCCGGAATGTCGTCTTCATCTAGGTAATCCCGGATATCCACATCGTTTTGCGAATCATCATTGTTATCCTTTTCCTCATAATCATCGGCGTCAGAATCCTTGTCCTTGTCGGAATCTTCATCAATTTCAAGAACCGGGTTTTCTTCAATTTCCTGTTTGATGCGTTGTTCGAGCGCCATCGATGGAATCTGCAAAAGCTTCATCAGCAGTATCTGCTGTGGGGAAAGCTTTTGCAGTAATTTCTGTTGAAGGCTTTGATTGAGCATTTCTGGTAATTATTTCAAGTAAAACATCATTCCAAAGGTAAGCTATTTTCCCTTAAAAGGATTGGAAAGAATAAGCGATCAGGAAAATTTGCAGATTAAAATTCAGCCGTTTGCGGGGTGCGTGGGAATGGGATAACATCGCGTATGTTGGCCATACCGGTAACAAAAAGCAACAACCTTTCAAATCCTAACCCAAAACCGGCATGTGGCGCGGTGCCAAATTTTCGTGTTTCGAGGTACCACCACATATCTTTTTCGGGGATACCGAGTTCATGGATGCGGGAAGTAAGTTTTTCAAGGTTTTCTTCGCGTTGCGAGCCTCCGATTATTTCGCCTATGCGGGGGAAAAGCACATCCATTGCCCTTACGGTTTTTCCATCATCGTTTTGTTTCATGTAAAATGCCTTGATGTCTCTGGGATAATCAGTCAGGATAACCGGTTTTTTGAAAACTTTTTCAACAAGGTAGCGTTCGTGTTCCGATTGGAGGTCTACGCCCCATTCCACAGCAAACTCAAATTTCTGCCCTGAGGCCACTAATATTTCGATTGCTTTTGTATAAGGAAGCCTTTCAAATTTATTGTTGGTAACAAAATTGAGCCTTTCAATAAGTTCGTTGTCGTACATTTTCTGCAAGAACTCAAGATCGTCGTAACAGTTTTCGAGAGCATAACGGATCAGGTATTTCAGGAAATCTTCTGCCAAATCCATGTTGTCCTCAATATCGTAAAAAGCCATTTCGGGTTCTATCATCCAAAATTCGGCAAGGTGGCGTGGCGTATTGCTGTTTTCGGCCCTAAATGTTGGCCCGAAAGTGTATATTTCGGATAATGCCATGGCAGCAAGTTCGCCGTTCAACTGTCCCGAAACGGTTAGGTTGGTGCTTTTTCCGAAAAAGTCTTGTGTATAGTCAATTTCACCGGCTTCAGTCTTTGGCAAGTTGTTGAGATCCAAAGTTGTAACTTTAAACATTGCACCTGCGCCTTCGGCATCCGAACCTGTGATAATGGGTGTGTGGATGTAGTAAAAACCTTTGTCGTTGAAATATTTATGGATAGCATACGCCATATTGTGCCTCAAGCGCAGCACAGCACCGAAGGTATTTGTGCGTGGTCTTAAATGTGCAATTTCGCGCAGGAATTCCATAGTATGGCCTTTTTTCTGTAAAGGATATGTGTCAGGGTCGGCACTGCCATAAACTTCAATGGATGTGGCATGTATTTCCACCGATTGCCCCGAACCCGGCGATTCGACCAACGAACCACTTACCGAAAGACAAGCCCCGGTATTGATTTGTTTCAGCAATTCTTCGTCAAAATTTGCCAAATCAACAACAACCTGTATGCTATGTATGGTTGAGCCATCGTTAAGAGCAATAAATGCAACATTTTTGTTACCGCGTTTTGTGCGTACCCAACCCTTGATGGTTGCACTGTTTCCAATCCCTGTTTTTTCAGGTGTTTTGAGTAAATCAATTATTTTAGTCCTTTTCGATTCCGACATAAAAGCTGTGTGATTAAATATTTTCTTTTGTTTTGATTAGCCAATGTGCAAAGATAATGATTATTTTAAGTCGTTTGGTTTGATAATATTGGCTCAAGCAACATAAAGAATTTAGCAGGCATATTGTATTTGGGCCTAATAGTGCTGGTAGTTTAGAAGTTGTATCAAATATGAGGTTTTGGGAAACACTTAATTCTAAATACAATCAACAAATATAACTTATTGAATAATAATTGTTTAGTAATACAAATATTACAAAGGAACATCAACTTTTCAGATTAATCATTTTATGTTTTTAAACTTGGTATATCTCATTATTTACGAACTACGATTTACTGATTCCGATTTGTTTTTGGTAAAGTTTACTCGTCAATCGTCATTCGTACATCGCAATTCAGACAAAAACCTAGCTTATAAACAACATCTAATTAGAATGGATATAAATTGATATTGAATGCAGATAGAATTATTCATTTCGCTATACCTTTGCATGGTCTTTAAACACTTAATACTATGAAAAAAACATTTGCTATTGCCATTTTTGCGGTTCTGGCTATTACTTTTAGCTGTAAGAACGCACAAAACAAAGAA
>CAJAXK010000260.1 GCA_903946925.1 uncultured Bacteroidales bacterium
GGGTATAGGGAGCCTTTATAACCGCAAGGTTCGTTGAAATCGGAAAATTCGATATTGCTTTCTTTTATCCCGTTCTCCTCGAAGAGTTCGCGTAATTCAGCAAAGGTCAGAACTTCGTCAACTTTCGAGTTGCCTTCAAACCGGTCGGCTTCTTCTTTCGCGCCTATGCAAGGGCCAATAAAAACCACTTTAATATCGCTGCCATATAAATCACGCACAACTTTGGCGTTTGCTATCATTGGGTTTACGATAGGGGCGAGGTTGTCGAGGAGTTGTGGGTAATATTTTTCTATCAACGATACTATTGGCGGACAATTTGCGAGAATGTAATATTTTCCTAAAAAATTAGAAATCAGTTCGTTGTATTCCTTAGCTACCAAATCAACGCCAAAAGAAACATCGTGTACATAATCAAAACCCATTTCGAGCAACATTTTTACAAATTTGCGGTAATCGGTAATATCATCAAATTCAGCAGAAATGCTTGGGTCAACCAAAGCCACAACTTTGTGCGACGATTTTATCAGTGCGTTAACAGCAGGCTTTGAATCGTAATATTTTATTGCTTTCGGGTGGCAGACTTCCAGGCACGAACCGCAGCCAATGCACCTGTCGGGTTCAATATAAGGCATATCGCTCGAAGGTTTCAACTCAATGGCCTTAACCGGGCAAACCCGCACGCAGGCATAGCATACTTTACATTTTTCTTCTACTATATAAACTAAAGGTGCTTGCATGTTGATAGGTATTGGTGAATGGTGATTGGTAATTGGTTATTAGTTAATGGTGAATAATTGCGGAAGCTAAACTTTACATGCCAATGGATTCAAAAAATTCATCCAATACATCTACAACAGTATCTTCGTCGAGTCGTTCTTTTAAAATGCCATCAAGTTTAAGCGATGGCCCCAAGGAACACTGCCCAAAACATCTTTCGCCATGAAAACGTACCTCGTTCAACAGGTTCCTATCTCGGAGATAATCGTTTACAATTTTTACAAGTTGCTTGTTCCCGCGGGCAAAACACGAACTCCCGAGGCATATAACTACTTCTTTTTTAATGATTTCCATAGTCTTACAATTGTGATGCAATTTATTGGCTCTAAATTATTATTCCCATTCAGAAAACAAATATAGATATAATTAAATACCAAATTCATTGTTAATGAAATAACATTGTTATTTTTTTCACAATAATACCAGTTTTTAAAAACCAATATATTATTTTTGTTGTCAGCAATTTGGCCAATAAAATCACATTTGTTCATGCAAGCCACTCTCGACGAAATTATTAACAGATACAAACCGGGTTCGCGCGAATCCCTTTTGCCCTTGCTTCAAGATATCCAAATCGAATTTGGTTATCTCAACGAGGAGGCAATCCTCAAAGTTGGGCGGCATATAAAACTGCCATCGGGTAAAGTTTATGGGATTGCGACTTTTTACGATCAGTTCAGGTTTGTTCAAAAGGGGAAATTCCATATCAAGGTTTGCCGTGGAACTTCCTGCCACATGCATGGTTCGGCAAATATTTTGCGCGAAGTAGAAAGGGTATTGAACATTAAAGAGGGGCAAACAACCCGCGATGGCCGGTTTAGCCTCGAAGCGGTAAGTTGCATGGGCGCCTGTGGTTCGGCACCGGTAATGAATGTTAATGGTGAATTTAAAACCACCATCGCCATGGCCGATATAGCCCAAATTATTGATTTATACAGAAATACCATTTAACTTGCTGATATAAATGGACGAAAAACAATTTTTGATCGAAAAAGTGCTTTCTGTCAAAGCGGATTTGAGTATCCGTGAAGTATCGGATAATCTGGCACTTATGCGGCGCGATTCGGTGAATATCCCAGTTGTGTACATTGGGTCGGGAACCTGTGGGAAAGTGGCTGGTGCCGATGCAACACTAAAAGCGGTACTCAATTATCTGGACGAGAAAAGGATAAAAGCCGAAATTGTGCAGGTTGGATGCATTGGATTGTGTTCGTACGAACCACTTGTTGATATCCAGCTTCCAGGAAAGGCAAGGATTTCCTTCCAAAACATTACACACGAATTAGTGGAGCCACTGCTCGACGATATTTTTAATAGCGAAGTGCCTTTCGAATTTGTTTTAGGGCAGTTCAACAACAAACGGCATAACAAGTGGGACAATGTGCCGCTTATTGATGACTTGCCATTTTTTAAGCTTCAGCACCGCATTGTATTAGCAAACTGCGGAATCAGCAATCCCGATTCGTTAACTGATTATATTGCAAGGGGCGGTTATCAAACTTACCTTAAATGCATACGGAACTATACGGGCGAAAAGGTTTGTAACATAGTTGATCAGAGTGGTTTACGTGGTAGGGGAGGAGGAGGATACCTTACAGGCCAGAAATGGATTGCTGCACAAAATACGGTCAGCGACCAAAAATACCTGATTTGTAATGCTGCCGAAAGCGACCCCGGAGCTTTTATGGATCGTGCCGTAATTGAAGGCGACCCCTATCTGTTGCTCGAAGGCATTGCAATAGCAGCGTATGCAATTGGTGCAACAAAGGCGTATATTTATGTTATGGACGAGTACAGCCAGGCATATCTTATGTTAAACCAGGCATTAAACCAATTAAAGGACTTTGGTTTTATTGGCTACAATGTGTTTAATAGTGGGGTTGATTTTAAAATTACACTTGTTCGCGGTCCGGGTGCCTTTGTTTGTGGTGAGGAAACGGCACTCATCAACAGCATCGAAGGCAAACGTGGAATGCCGAGGCCAAAACCTCCTTTTCCAGCTTTAGAGGGACTTTTTGGCAAACCAACGGTTATCAATAATGTTGAAACGTTGGCCAACATCCCTTTTATCCTGCGGCATGGCCCACATAAGTTTAACGAAATCGGGACAAGCGAAGCAAGAGGTACCAAGGTTTTTGCCATTTCGGGCAAAGCCATGATTACCGGACTTGTGGAGGTTCCTATGGGGACAAAAATAAAGGACATAATTTTTAAAATTGCCGGAGGTGTAAAAGAAGGCCGCGATTTTAAAGCTGTTCAAATTGGTGGTCCTTCTGGTAGTTGCCTCCCTGCTTCGCAACTCGATTTGCCTGTTGGATACGAATCTTTGTGGAACGAAGGGGCCATAATCGGTTCGGGCGGTATGATTGTTATGGACGAAGATACTTGCATGGTTGATATTGCCAAATTTTTCATGAATTTCCTTCAAAAGGAAAGTTGTGGCAAATGTATCCCTTGCCGCGAAGGTACCCGTCGCATACACGAAATCCTCGAAAATATTACCCGTAGGCCAACTGGCGAATCTGGCTTTGAAGTGCTCGAACGGTTTAAGGGCATCATGCAATTGGCCGATCTTTCGGAAGTTATCCGCGATACATCGCTTTGCGGATTGGGACAAACAGCCCCTAATCCATTGATGAGTGCCATGAAATGGTTCAGGGAAGAGTTCGAAGAGCATGTTTTCGATCGAAAATGCAGGGCAGGAGTTTGTAAGGAATTACGCCTGTTTTATATCGATGTGGATAAATGTATCGGTTGCGTTGCTTGCCTCCGCAAATGCCCTGTAAATGCAATCGTAGGCCAACCCCGGCAACCCCATTTCATCATTGAAGAAAAGTGTATTGGCTGTGGGATTTGCTTTGATGTGTGCAAGTTTGTTGCTGTTAAGTTGAAATAATTTGAAAATGTGATAATGCGATAATGCGATAATGCGATAATGCGATAATGTGTTAATGTGATAATGTGTTAATGTGATAATTAAAGCGATAATCGAAATTACTTAACATCCGCAATCCGCAATCCGCAATCCGCAATCCGCAATCCGCAATCCGCAATCCGCAATCCAACATCCGCAATCCGAAATCCGCAATCCGCAATCCCTAACCCCCAACCCCTAACTCCTTCTAACCAAGCTATGTTATTCGAAATAGAAGTTAACGGTAAAACCATAAAAGCCAAGCGTGGCGATACCTTGCTTATGGCTTTGGAACGAAATGGGATCAAAGTCCCTACTTTGTGCCATATAAAAGATCTGTTACCATCGGGTGCATGTAGGATGTGCGTGGTAGAAGTGGAAGGGAGGCGTGGCTTGATCCCTGCTTGTTCGCACCCTGTTGAGGAGTGGATGAAAGTCCGAACCCATTCACCAAGGGTAATAAAGGCGCGTAAAACAAACACCGAACTTTTGCTCAGCAACCATCCCGACGACTGTCTGTATTGTGAACGAAACGGCAATTGCGAACTGCAAAAGTTTGCCGAAGACCTTAATGTTCGCGAGCGCCGCTTTTATGGCAAGAAAAACAAATACAAAACCGACCCTTCCAGCGCCAGTTTGCTGCGCGACCCTGCAAAGTGCATTTTATGTGGGCGTTGTATCCGTGTTTGTGAGGAAATACAAAAAATTACAGCCCTCGATTTTATTGGTCGTGGGAATAAAACCCAGGTAGGCCCGGCTTTCAATAAAGGGATGAACCTTTCCAGTTGCATAAATTGTGGACAGTGTGTAATGGTTTGTCCCACTGGGGCTTTGGCCGAAAAACAATATCCAGCCAAATTGCAGGATGCACTGCACAATCCTGTAATGAAAACGGTTATCCAATGTTCACCAACGCTTTCGGTTACCTTGGCCGAAGAATTTGGCTTGCGCGCTGGTAAAGACATTGAAGGCGTGATGTATGCAGCCTTGCGCAAATTAGGTTTCGATTATGTTTTCGATACTTCTTTCGCTGCCGATTTGCTTGTATATGAGCAAGCCACCGAATTTTTCGAGCGATTGAAATCAGGTGCCAATTTACCTATGTTTTCGAGTTGCTGCCCTGCTTGGATAAAATACATTGAGCAGTCCAATCCCGATTTGTTGACCAATGTTTCTGCCTGCAAATCGCCCCAACAAATGTTAGGATCGTTGATTACCAACCATTTTGCCCCTCAGGCTGGCATTGCCATTGATGATATTTATTCGGTTTCTGCCATGCCATGTATTGCAAAGAAATTCGAGTCGCAGCGTGAGCAAATGACGATTAAAGGTATTACCGATGTTGACCTGGTGCTTACCACCCGCGAATTGGCCAGATTAATCCGCCTGAATGGGATTGATATTGGGCAAGTTGATCCTGAATTGTCCGATCAGCCTTATCAGTCGAGGAGTTCGGCAGGCAAAATGCTTGCAGTAAGTGGCGGCCTCACCGAGGCTGTAATCCGGACCTTGCATTTTGTCATTACTGGAAAAGATACCAATCTGTTTAAATTACAGGAACTTAGATCAACCAAAGGACGGAAAGAGTATTTTGTGAAAATTGGTGAATACAAGCTTGGCTTCGCAGTGGTAAATGGTATTGGTAATGTTGAAGCTTTGATTTCAGAAATCAGGAAAGGGCGAACCGATATTCACTACATAGAAGTTATGGCTTGCGAAGGCGGTTGCGTTGGCGGTGGCGGACAGCCGATTCATCCTGAAAACGACAATGTGAAAGCCAGGGCAAAATCAATTTACGAACTCGACGAAAAGGAATCGAACCGGTTTGCACACCAAAATGCCTCGTTGCAAGCGGTTTACACATCGTTCCTCCAAAATCCAGGCAGCGAAATAAGCCATGCTCATTTGTTTACGACCTATGAAGAGAGGGAAGTGATGAGATAGCGGATGGTTAATGGTTAATTATCAGTTAATTGTTAATGGTTGATAGGCCTACACTGTAATTATCACACTAATTGGAACTTACATAGAGTATAAGAAAAACAACTGCCCTTTAAAACAGCATCTTTATCAGCAGTTTAATTAAAATTAGATGAAGATGGAAAGGTCAGACATTGAAGATTAGGGTGTTGATTCATTTACTTGCTCGAATTTGCAGGGTTTAGGCACCCCTCTCATTTTTTCAACGAGAGGGGATGGGGTGAGGTTTTTGAGGTGAAAAGCTTACCAAATCTAACACAGGCAAATCTGAATTGATTTAAGCTAAACAAGCGTAAAAACTCATAGTAATAGCCACTTAATCAGTCATTTGTTTTTTGTTGATGAAAGTAAATAGGAGAAACATTGATTGCTGTTCTTGCAAATAGTAAAGAAAACTTGGAAATTTTATACAGTCTGAACCCTAAATTAAACCCTAAAACCCCCAAACCCCTCCACACCAATGAACCCCGTACAATCTTCAACACCCGCGAAGGAAACTGACAAAAAATTAGTCTTCACCATCAAGGAAAGGTGCAGGGTTTGCTATACCTGTGTGCGGGAGTGCCCGGCAAAGGCAATACGCATAGCGGGTGGTCAGGCCGAGGTTATTACTGCAAGGTGCATAGCCTGTGGCAATTGCATAAAAGTTTGCAGCCAAAATGCAAAAGTCTTTTATAAAGAAATAGATCAGGTTAAGCATTTGATTGCTACTTATCCAAAGGTTATTGCCATGGTTGCGCCCAGTTTCCCTGCCGAATTTACCGAATTCGACGACCATAAAACCTTGGTTGGGGTTATAAAATCGTTTGGTTTCAGTCACGTGACCGAAGTTTCGTTTGGTGCCGATTTGGTGGCAAAACACTCCAAAGAACAACTCAAGCTTGATATGCCGGCTATATCGTCCGATTGCCCGGCAATTGTTGCTTATGTAGAGCGTTATTTTCCCGAATTGACTGATAAACTGGCAACAGTTGTTTCGCCAATGGTGGCCATGGCCCGCGTTGTCAGGAAATATTACGGCGAAGATTCCAAACTGGTTTTTATAGGTCCATGCCTCGCAAAGAAAGCCGAATCAACCGAAATTGATGCCGCCCTTACGTTTCGTGAGTTGCGCGAAATGATGGAAAACAAACGATTAAACATTTCGAAAATTACCCCACTTGAGTTTGATCCCCCTTTAGGTGGCCGCGGTGCCATATTTCCTTTAAGCCACGGATTGTTGCAAACCATGGAAGTAACCGAAGATATTTTGAGCGAAAACGTGCTGGTTGCCGGTGGGCGCGCCAATTTTCAGGATGCTTTGCGCGAATTTGAACAAGGAAACCTCGAAGGCCATCATTTGCACTTATTGTGTTGCGAAGGTTGCATACTCGGCCCGGGCATGTCGCCATATCCAAATACTTCCCCTACGGCATTGCGCTTTGCAAAAAAAGCAAAGATTATCGGTTATGCCAACCGAAAAATGGCGGTTTTGGACAAGGAACTGTGGCAGAAACACTTGGATGAGTATTCAAAACTCGATCTTTCGCGTTCGTTTACATCCCGCGATATGCGCTCTGTCCGACCACCAAACGAACAGATAAAAGATGTCCTTTTCCAGATGGGGAAATTTGGGCAACAGGATCACCTGAATTGTGGTGCTTGTGGTTACGATTCGTGCGAGGAACATGCAATAGCCATTATTAATGGTTTGGCCGAAACCGAAATGTGTCTTCCATACTCGATAGAGAAACTTCACAAATACATACGCGAGTTAAATTTATCGAAAGAAAAATTGGCCAACGTACAGGAAGCCTTGCGGCATTCGGAAAAGCTTGCCGGAATGGGGCAGCTTTCGGCCGGTATTGCGCACGAACTCAACAACCCATTAGGCGTAATTACCATGTACAGCAATATCCTTAAAGAAGAATTGTCAACGGATAGCCCAATGCTTCAGGATATTGACCTGATAGTGGAACAAGCCGACCGTTGCCGGAAAATTGTTGGCGGCCTGCTGAATTTTGCACGGAAAAACCAGCTCAACCTAAGCGAATCCGATGTGTTGAAACTCGCAAAACACAGCATTGATTCGGTGATTATCCCTGAGGGAATACAAGTAAAACTGCACTCAAATGTTACCGACCCGCTTGTCAACCTCGATTACGACCAAATGACACAGGTACTAACCAACCTGCTAAAAAATGCAGTGGAGGCAATGCCCGAAAATGGCGATATTATGTTCGATATTTCCGATTCGACCGATCAGTTTACCCTGAATATTACCGATAGCGGTACTGGCATACAGCCCGAAAATATGGACAAACTTTTTACCCCGTTTTTTACTACCAAAGGGATTGGAAAAGGGACAGGTTTGGGGCTGCCAATAATTTATGGCATAGTGAAAATGCACAAAGGCGATGTAACGGTAAAATCGAATATTGATCCTGAAGCTGGGCCAACCGGTACTACTTTTACAATTACAATTCCGAGAAGAAGGGGATAAATATTCCTTTGTTTTTCAATTGATTACCATAATTGATGTAAATTGCTAAAATAATTCCAATGAAAAAGAAAATCCTGATTGTTGACGATGATATGGATTACCTCTTCCAAATGAAGGTGAGGGTTGAGCAAATGGGTTTCGAGACCATTACAGCCGAAAGCCAGGCCGAAGCGGAAAAAGTAATACAGGAAATAAAACCCGATTTGTGCATCCTCGATTTGATGATGGAAAGCGATGACAGCGGTTTTATCCTAAGTTATAAAATAAAGCGCAAATATCCCGATGTGCCCGTTATCATTGCAACGGCGGTAACTGCCGAAACAGGCATGACTTTCGATGTACATGCCGACGAAAGCACGCAATGGATCACCGCCGATTTGTTTTTGGATAAAGGCATCAGGTTCGACCAATTGCAACGCGAAATAAAAAAACTACTGAAACTTTAATCATGGCGACTTTTAAAATACTAATAATCGACGATGAGCCTGGAATCCGCGAAGGCACAAAGCGAATACTTCAAAATTTCAAGGTTGATTATCCTTTTATGGATGAACAAATTGACTTTCAGGTGCTTGAAGCCGGTACAGGAAAGGGTGGAATTGAAATAATTGATCGGGAAATGCCTGAAATTTTATTGCTCGACAATAAATTGCCCGATATACAAGGCGTTGAAGTGCTCGAATATGTAAAAAGCAAGCATTACGATATTATTGTTGTGATGATAACCTCGTATGCTTCCCTCGAATTGGCTGTAAAAGCAACCCGCGACGGGGCTTACGATTTTATCCCCAAACCCTTTACGCCCCAAGAAATCAGGGCTTCGGTCGAAAATATCACCAAACAGATTTTCCTTAAAAGGATGACACAAACACTAAATAAAACTGGCAAACAAATTAGGTTCCAGTTTTTGTCGGTGTTGTCGCACGAATTGAAAGCCCCGCTAAATGCTATCGACGGCTACCTTAAAATGATAAAGGACAGGCAATTTGGAAGTAACATTGATGCTTATGATGAAATTCTCGATCGGTCGTTGGAGCGTGTAAAAGGAATGCGCACCCTTATCCTCGATTTGTTAGACCTTACAAAAATAGAAACTGGAAAAGCCACACAAAAACTTGAAAAAGTAAGTATCAGAAAAATTGTTCAGATGGCTGTTGATACCATAAGGCCCTATTCCATTCAAAAAGATGTGGATATTTATGTAAATACCCGCGAAGCCATTGAAATGAGGGCCGATGCCGGCGAAATAGAAATTATAATGAACAACCTCATTTCTAACGCAGTGAAGTATAATAAGAATGGTGGCCGTGTCGATATTTTCCTGGAAAAGGCAGAAAACATGGTGAAAATATCAGTTTCGGATACGGGCATTGGCTTGAAGAAGGAAGACCTGGAAAAGATTTTCGATGATTTTGTGCGCATAAAAAGCAGCGCGACCAGGGAGGTAACAGGAAGTGGTTTGGGCTTATCCATAGTAAAAAAAATTGTGGATATGTATAAAGGGACTGTTGATGTGCAGAGCGAGCCAAATAAAGGCACTACATTTGCCATTACCCTAATTGAACCAGCACTCTAAAAATTTAGTCTATTCAAAATACAACCATTAATACTTGAAAAGTGGCAGCAAAAAAACTACCAGATAAAACCGTTGAGCGCCTAAGCCAGTACAGGCGCACATTACTAATTGCAAACTCGGCAGGCAAGCACCATGTGTTTTCGCACGAACTGGCTGCCATGTTGCATATTACGCCGGTACAGGTGCGGCGCGATATAATGCTTATCGGCTATTCGGGAACGCTCAGGCAAGGGTATGATGTGAAAGAACTGATTGATATAATTGGAAAAATTATCGATTCCAAGGATGGCCAAAAAGTTGCAGTTATTGGCATTGGGAACCTTGGACGTGCCATAATCGGTTATTTTAGCGGCAAGCGCACCAAATTGACTGTTGTGGCAGGTTTCGATGTAAACCCTGAAAAGATTGATAGGGTGTATGCAGGGGTTTGGTGTTATCATTTCGATAAACTGACCGAAATCATCAAAAAGGAAAATATCACTATCGCTGTGCTAACCGTTCCGGCTGCCGATGCCGCAGCAGTTGCCGAATTGCTTGTGATGGCTGGGATAAAAGGGATACTCAACTTTACTCCAAAACCAATAAATGTGCCTTCAAATGTGCATCTCGAAGAGTATGATATAATTACTTCGTTGGAAAAACTAGCGTATTTTGTGAAAAAGGTTTAAGCTTGCAAAGCTCATAACTTAATAGGGGCTTACAATTTTATTGCTTTGGTTTGCATAAGTGAATTTAGCTTAAAAATAATGCGCATTTTCTACGATTTCGACCACCTTGTACCAATCCCGAACCCTGTGGTTACCACGGGTAGTTTCGATGGGGTGCATGTTGGGCATAAAGCCATAATCGAAAGCATTAACAAAACAGCCCGAAGTGTTGGTGGCGAAAGCGTGCTCATAACTTTTCACCCACATCCGAGGAAAGTCCTTTTTCCCGAAACAGCCGGAAAAGATTTGTTCCTTATTAATTCGCAGCGCGAAAAAATCGAGCTGCTTCGTAAAGCTGGACTTCAAAACCTGATAATTGTAAATTTCACCCCTGAGTTTGCACATATTTCATCAATTGATTTTATCCGTAACATATTGGTTGCCAAATTACACGCCCGAAAAATTGTAATAGGGTTCAATCATCAGTTTGGGCATAATAGGGAAGGGAATTTTGATTTTTTGCGCGAATTGGGGACTTACTATAATTTTGAGGTTGAGGAAATCCCTGAACAGGATTTGCATAACGAAACTGTCAGTTCCACTTTAATCCGAAAATCTTTGCAGGAAGGCCGCATACAACGTGCAAACGCTTACCTCGACCACCATTACATGATTATCGGTAAATTATCGTCTGGAAATGAAGAGCTTAAGCAAAATAGTGTTAATGCCTTACTTCTTGATATAGAAGAAGAATGTAAACTTATACCACCCGATGGCGTATATGCGGTGAGGATTGAGGTTGGCCGAAACTCATTTAAAGGGATACTCAACATAAAAAATAGCCGTTACGGCAACGACCGCTGCAAGGATGAAATCATTATCGAACTTGTTCCGTTTGAAGCCCAGGATTCTCTCGAAGGAAAAGATGCAACCGTTTATTTTTCAAAATATATCCGTCAAGAGATTGAATTTAAAAGAGTTGATGAATTGAAAATTCAACTTGATAAGGATAGGTTGATGGTTGAGGATTTGATTTATTAGGGTAAGTTGCTAGTTAATGGTTAATAGAAAATGGTTAATGGAAAATGGTTAATGGTTAATGGAAAATGGTAAATAGAAAATGGTTAATGGTTAATGGGAAATGGTTATTGGAAAATGGTTAATGGAGAATAGTAAATGGGA
>CAJAXK010000261.1 GCA_903946925.1 uncultured Bacteroidales bacterium
CCGAAAATGAGGCTTATTGCTGCATTGGTGGCCGGAGTGCCAAACAAATACTGGAAGAAGCTGTTGCCAATTGCAAGGCTGTGGTTGCCTGGGGTAACTGTGCATCTTCAGGATGTGTTCAGGCAGCAAGCCCAAATCCGACTGGTGCAAAACCTGTGCATAAAATAATTAGCGGGAAACCTGTTATCAATGTACAGGGATGCCCACCAATTGCTGATGTAATGGCCGGTGTTGTGGTGCATTTGCTCACGTTTGAACGCATTCCACAACTTGACGAGCTAGGGCGCCCAAAAGCATTCTATTCGCGCAGGGTTCACGATACTTGTTATCGCCGGGCCAATTTCGATGCAGGTTTGTTTGTTGAATCTTTCGATGATGAAGGCGCAAAAAAGGGATATTGTTTGTATAAAATGGGATGTAAAGGCCCGGTAACCTATAACTCATGCGGAATAATTAAATGGAACGACGGTGTAAGCTATCCAATCCAATCCGGTCACCCATGTATTGGATGTTCCGAAGCCGGATTTTGGGATAACGGCCCATTCTATCAGCATCTTCCTAATGTAAAAGGTTTTGGAATTGAAACAACTGCCGATAAAATTGGACTTGGACTTGGAATAGCCACAGCAGTGGGCATTGCAGGCCATGCCATTGTTACCAATATCCGCAAACACAAGGAGATCGTAAATTCTCCAGAAACTGCATCAGTAACCGAAACCTCTAAAGAAAAATAGCCATGGCCGAAAGAATTGTAATAGACCCCATCACCCGGATTGAAGGACATTTGCGGGTTGAAATAGAAGTGAATAATGGAAAAATTACCGATGCATTTAGTGCCGGGACCATGGTACGTGGCATCGAAACCATATTGAAAGGCCGCGACCCTCGCGATGCATGGGCTTTTGTAGGCCGGGTATGTGGTGTTTGCACATCCACACATTCGCTTACTTCGGTGCGGACGGTTGAGAATGCCTTAGGCATTTCAGTACCTCCCAATGCCGAACTTATCCGTAACCTGATGGCGAATGCTCTGTACATACACGATCACGTTGTGCATTTTTATATTTTGCACGCCCTCGACTGGGTTGACGTGGTTTCGGCCCTGAAAGCCGATCCGGCAGAAGCTTCACAAATAGCACAAAGTATTTCGCCATGGCCAAAAAGTTCGGTTGGCTATTTTACCGAAATACAAAAACGTTTCAAAAACTTTGTCGAAAGCGGGCAATTGGGTGTTTTTGCCAATGGTTATTGGGGCCATTCGGCTTACAAACTCCCTCCTGCAATAAACCTGATTGCCGTTGCCCACTATCTGGAAGCTCTGGAATGGCAAAAGGAAATCGTAAAAGTGCATACCATTTTTGGTGGCAAAAACCCTCATCCAAATTATTTGGTTGGTGGTGTTCCGTGCTCCATAAATATTGAAGAAGCCAATGCTGTGAATGCCGAAAGGCTTGCCATGGTTGGCAAACTTTTTGAGGATGCCAAAGCTTTTGTTGATCAGGTTTATATACCAGATTTACTTGCAATCGCTTCTTTCTACAAAAGCGATTGGGGCGCTATTGGTGGTGGCCTTACCAATTATATGTCGTTTGGCGATTTCCCAACTAATGGATACAATAATCCCGACAGTTTCAAAATGCCACGCGGCGTTATTTTAAACCGCGACCTGAGCAAAATCCATACAATAGATGGTGCTGACCCTGCACAGATCCAGGAGTTTGTAAACAATTCGTGGTACGACTATTCAAAAGGCGATAAAACCGGATTGCACCCGTGGGAAGGCGAAACCAAGCTGAATTATACCGGTCCAAAACCTCCTTACGAGCATCTGGATGTAACCAATAAATACAGTTGGGTGAAAACCCCACGCTGGAAAGGTTACCCAATGGAAGTTGGGCCGTTATCGAGGATGCTTGTAGGTTATGCTTCGGGCCGGGCCGATTATAAGGAAGTGATTGAAAGCACACTTAAAGCACTCGATGTACCTGTTGAAGCTTTATTTTCGACACTTGGCCGTACAGCAGCCAGAGGCCTGGAAACCAAACTTGCATGCGATTGGGCATTGGGATTCTTCCAGCAACTTCTCGACAATATTAAAAATGGAGATTCCCGCACCCAAAACAACGACAAATGGGAACCTGAATCGTGGCCTAAAACAGCAAAAGGTTTTGGCATGGTTGAAGCCCCGCGCGGAGCTTTATCCCATTTTATTGTAATCGAAGATAAAAAAATAGAAAATTACCAATTGGTGGTTCCTACAACTTGGAATGCCGCCCCACGCGACCTGGAAGGAAAACGCTCAGCATTTGAAGAATCGTTGATTGGTACGCCGGTTGCCGATCCTAAAGTGCCTTTGGAAGTTATCCGTACCATCCACTCTTTCGATCCTTGCCTGGCTTGTGCCGTGCATGTGTACGATGAAAACGGAAGCCATGTTCATGAACTTAAAACCTATTAGGCCATGAGAGTTAGAACCGTACCCATGCGTGAAGTCCATGTTTGGGAATTTCCTGTCCGCCTGTATCATTGGGTAAATGCCTACTGCGTGCTGGCATTATGTATTACCGGATTTTTGATCGGTAACCCGCTTAGCTTTATGAAAGGGACCGAAGCCTATTTCAATTATTGGTTTGGAATAGTACGATTTATCCACTTTATAACCGCGTTTGTCTTTTTCTTCAATTTTGTTTTCCGCACCTATTGGGGTTTTGTCGGGAATGAATTTGCACGCTGGTATAATTTCATACCGCTCAAACGTTGCCAATGGAAAGAGATTATTGATGTAATCAAGGTTGACGTACTTCAGGTTACCCACAAACAAGTAGATTCAATCGGGCATAATTCCTTGGCCAGTTTTATCTATTTTATTACTTTCCTGATTTTTATGTTGCAAAGCCTTACCGGTTTTGGGATGTATTCGGCTATGAGCTCATCATTTTTCCCAAAACTTTTTGCATGGATCGTCCCCTTGATGGGAGGCGATATGAACGTGAGGCAATTGCACCATATTTTGATGTGGGGTTTCATACTGTTTGCATTGGTTCATATCTATCTGGTTTTCTATCACGATTATATCGAACGTCGCGGTGTTACCTCGTCAATGATAGGTGGCTGGAAATTCATTGAAGAGGATGTGGTCGAACGCCATGAAAACAGGGGCGAAGAATGTCCAAAAGATTAGCTGATTTCATTTAACCGAACAACGAACAAGGATTGACAGTTTTAGATTTTAACTGATAAAACCAGAACAATGGCAAAATCAGGGATCGAAAATTGTTGATCTTTGTTCTTTTATAACTGAATAATCTTTTTACAACCAAAATTTAATACCCGAAGTTTTGACTACAACACAAAAAAGCATCCTTGTCCTTGGGATCGGCAATATTTTAATGAACGACGAAGGCGTTGGGATCCATGTGGTTTCCAGGCTCGAAAAGGAAGGCTATGATTCTGCCGATCTAATGGATGGCGGAACCGGTGGGTTTTATCTGCTTGGGTTCATACAATCCTATAAAACAGTGATTATTGTTGATGCCGCGTTAGATGATTTCGAAACCGGGCATGTAAGGGTTCTGCACCCGAAATATGCAAAAGATTTCCCAAAACAATTAAGCGCCCATGAAATTGGCTTAAAGGATTTGATTGATGCGGCGTTTATGTTAGGCAATATGCCCGATCTTCACCTGATTGCAGTTTCAATAAAGGATTTTCAAAACATGGGGATGGAACTTACTCCTGAAATTGAAGCGGCTATCCCAAATGTGATGAAACAGGTTAAAGAACTTGTTGAAGAGCTTCAGAAGTAAAGTCCAGTGGACTTTCAATATTGTAAATGGGATTAAAAGCCTCATTTGTTTTTCAATGAAAATGACCATGCACACACAGTGAACAATCAGTAAAGTACTGAAAATAAACTCCGTGTACCTCAGTGAACTCCGTGCCTCCGTGGTAAAAATATCAAATCTAAATGCAGCAATTTTTCCCGTTTTGGGCATAACATCGACAAACCTATTTTTGCCTTGCCAGCCATTCGTACCACAAATCCATCCCTTCACCGGTTTTAGCCGAAACAATAATAAACTCGAGGTTTGGGTTTAACGAACGGGCGTATTCTATGGTTTTATCCGTATTAAAATCAACATAAGGCAGCAGATCCGATTTGTTGATAAGGCAGAGGTGTGAAGTTTGAAACATATAAGGATACTTCAGCGGTTTATCTTCCCCTTCGGTAACGCTGATTACAACAACGCGTTTAAATTCGCCCAGATCGAATAAAGCAGGGCAGACCAGGTTCCCAACATTTTCGATAAAAAGGATAGAACCAGGTTTCACATCAAGTTTTTTGAAGGCAGAATCAACCATACGTGCATCCAAATGGCAGCCTGAACCTGTATTGATTTGTATGGCAGGTGCACCTGATTTTTCAATCCTGTCGGCATCGAGCAAGGTTTGCTGGTCGCCCTCTATAACAAATATTTTTCGGGATCGGATAAGGGCTTTGATTGTTTTTTCCAACAAACTTGTTTTCCCCGAGCCAGGCGAGCTTACCAAATTTAAGCAAAGCACATGATTAGCCTCAAAGGATTTGCGGTTAATTTGGGCCAATCGGTTGTTATCTGATAAAATATCAACATTTAAGCTAATTACCTTTTTTGCTCCACGATCATGGGAATGAGTAAACAACACGCTGTCGTGCGAATGCGAATGCGTATGAGGGTGGGCATGGTCGTGATCGTGATCATGTGAATGAGGATGGTCGCTAATAGGTTGGCGGTCATGGATTTTTATTCCGTTCGAATCCCCGCAGCCGCATGTATCGCACATAGTTTCTGGTTTTTGGTGTTATGATTAATCTAAGTTTAATTCATTAATTCGCTAATCAACCATCAGGGAAACTACCCTAAACTCCTCGCCACCACTAATTTCTGAAGGGAAACATTGGCATTTCGGGCAGGTAGCCATCCTGTGGTTCATTTCAAATTCAATGTTGCAAGAGTTGCATCGTCCCTTGCCGGAAGTCCTGATGATACTGATTGCAGCACTTTCAAGGATTGAACCTTTGACCAGCATTTCCAGTGCCGTTTCGAAGGCATCGGCCTCAACCCCGCTTAAATCGCCAACTTCGATAGTAATTTCCTGTATTACAGAAGCTGAGTTTTTCCCGGCCTCACGCTGGGCAAGGTTGATCACTTCTATGGCCATGGAGAACTCGTGCATAAATTCTTTTTTAACAAATTCGTGGTAACTGTTCGCCAGCCAACGAATCTACTATACGGCGGCCACCCGTTTCATTTTTTAAAACTACTTTCCCCGGATGTTCGTTAACAACCCTGCCAATAATTGCACTTTGTAAACCTAATTCGTTGTTTATCAATGTTTCCAGAATAGATTTGGCATCATTTTCTTTAGCCACTATCAAAACTTTTCCTTCGTTTGCAATGTGTAAAGGGTCGAAACCAAGCAGTTCGCACATGGCTTTAACTCCATTGTTTATGGGTAAAGCCGATTCATCAATTTCTATCCCCAAATGGATTTTTTCTGCAAGTTCGTTCAACACAGTTGCCACTCCACCCCGGGTTGGGTCGCGCATAAATTTTACAGCATTCTTTTCTAGTACTTCGCCAATCAAGTGGTTCAGCGAAGCACAGTCAGATTCTACGGAGGTCTTGAAATTAAAGGATTCGCGGGCATTCATCACAGCCATTCCATGGTCGCCAATAGTGCCATTCACAATAATTACATCACCGGGTTCAATGCCAATTGCTTTACAAATCTGGTTGTTTTCAGGCCTCATCCGGCCAATTCCGGCAGTATTGATAAACACCTTGTCGCACTTTCCCTTGTTTACAACTTTGGTATCACCGGTAACGATAAGCACCCCAGCCTTTTTTGCTTCGGCAGCCAAGGATTCAACAATCACTTCCAGTTCGTTCAATGGAAAACCTTCCTCAAGAATAAACGAAACGCTGATATAAAGCGGTTCGGCTCCCGAAACGGCAAGATCATTCATAGTGCCACAAACCGCTAATTTACCAATATTCCCACCCGGGAAAAACAAGGGATCAATTACGAAAGAATCGGTTGTAAAAGCTATTTCGGATGTTCCAATATTGAGGATTGCCGAATCGGTTTGTTGCTGTAAAATGCTGTTGCTGAAATGTTTCAAAAACAAGCCTGAAATCAAATCGTGCATCATACGGCCACCACTGCCGTGACCAAGCATTATTTTATTTTCGTTGTGCTTCATGAACGGTATTTATAATAAGTGGCACAAGTCCCTTCGCCCGAAACCATGCAGGCTCCAACGGGATCGGCAGGTGTACATTTTTTGCCAAAAAGTCCGCAATCAACAGGGGTTTTCAAACCACGGAGGATTTGGCCACAAATACAACCTTTAGGTTCAGTGGATTCAGGAACTTCGACCTGGAATTTCTCTTCTGCATCAAAGGATGAAAATTCGCCGCGTATTTTCAGGCCGCTTTTGGCAATCATGCCCAACCCACGCCATTGGTCGTCGCGAAGTTCGAAAACCTCGCCCAACATCTTTTGTGCTATTTTATTCCCATCGGTATGGACTACACGTTGGTACTGAATTTCAA
The DNA here is from genome assembly GCA_903946925.1 of uncultured Bacteroidales bacterium. Taxonomy (GTDB): domain Bacteria; phylum Bacteroidota; class Bacteroidia; order Bacteroidales; family UBA4417; genus UBA4417. The sequence goes on from CAJAXK010000261.1 coordinate 6,600, forward strand.
CTTTTGGTTTGCCGGCTTCAATTTGAGTTGTAAGCATTAATACAGCCTGCATCATATCAACAGGTTCAAAACCGGCAACCACAACGCCCAATCCGCAAACCGAAGCAAGTTCATCATAAATGGATGTCCCTGTTATAGCTGTTACATGACCGGGTGCTATAAATCCATCAATTTTAACCCCTTCTGCAACCAAAGCTTTCATTACAGGAGGCATCACCTTGTGCGCACTTAGTACAAAAAAGTTGGTGAGTTTGTTTTTTTTAGCTTCCAAAATTGCGGCAGCCGTTAAAGGGGCTGTGGTTTCGAACCCGATTCCAAGGAACACAATATTTTTATCAGGATTGTTCTTAGCAATTTCAAGGGATTCCAATACCGAATAAACAATGCGGATATCGCTACCATTTGCCCTTTCCTTTTCCAGTGAAGTGGTTGAACCCGGCACACGGATCAAATCGCCATAGGTTGTGATAATGACCCCCGGTATTTTGCTGTAAGCCATAGCCATATCAATAAAATGCTGGCTTGAAACACAGACTGGGCAACCCGGGCCAGATATTAAACGGATGTTGGAAGGAAGCAGGGAAGGAAGCCCAAATCGCTGAATAGCCATAGTATGCCCACCGCAAACCTCCATCAACACAATTTCTTTTTTTGAAATTGCTTTCAGCTTTTCGGCGACCGAAAGGATAAGATCCTTTTTCCGGTATTCATCTATGTATTTCATTCAGGTTTTTTTTGGATGTGGGATTTCGGATGTTGGATGTTGGATGTTGGATTTGGGATGTTGGATGTACGATGTGGAATGTTAGAATGTGGATTTACTATTAACAAGGAACCATTAACCATTTTCTAATAACCATTAACCATTTCCCATTAACCATTTTCTATTAACCATTTTCCAACACCCCTCACCCAGGCCTGCTTTTTTCCTCATCATTAAGCAACTGCAATGTGAGGGCAGCTTCTTCGGCATCCACTTTTTCGATTGCAAAGCCTGCATGAAGCATAATATAATCGCCAGGTTTTACGTCGCTGAGTAGCAAAAGGCTTGCGGTATATTCAACATCTTCGATGCAGACCAAAGCTGAATATTCATTAACGCTGATCACTTTTGCTGGTATGGCTAAACACATTTTAATTCCCTTCTTTTAGATGCAATGGCTAATTGTCCAAGTGCTATTCCGCCATCGTTGGTAGGCACAGTTGCATGTGAGTAAACTTCAAAATTGTTTTTTAACAGTATTTTGTTTGTGCCTTCGAGCAGGTATTTATTCTGGAACACGCCTCCCGAAAGTACTACTTTGTTTATACCATCCCTGATTCGGATGGCATTCACAGTTTCAAAGATAGTCGAAATTATTGTATTATGAAATTTAGTGGCAATAGTTGCCCTATCAATTCCTTTTATCACATCATCAACTATCCCTCTGATGGTTCCATCGAAACAAATTGTTCTACCTAAGCTAAACGGATAACTATCAACGCAGTTGTATTTTACAATCGATTCTAACCGCATGGGACCTTCTGCTTGAAAACTTGCAAATTGCACTAAATCCAATAAGGAAGCAACCGCATCGAACAATC
>CAJAXK010000262.1 GCA_903946925.1 uncultured Bacteroidales bacterium
GAACTTCGTGCCTGTAAAAATTCAGCTATTTCGCCCAGAAGCCCGAGGCTGGTATAAGGCCGTAACGGGTCGCGGAGGTTGTGGTATTTATGGTTTGGGACGGTTACAAGGGTAACATTTCCGGGTGCTAGTTCCCTGTAAATGCCTGTTCCGCTTTCGTTGGGTTCGTATTGGGTATGGTTGAGGCATTTAACCCTGTAAATTTCAGGAAATGCTTCAAGCACTGCATGTTCGTAATCCCAAAGTGTAATAGCCCTGTCCTTGTGCCTGAGGCGCTCGCTTACGCGGCGATAAAAATGGGTTGGCTCTTCGGCTCCGCGTCCCCCGAAGGATTCAAAAGGCTGTGTTATTTTTTTCACCGATGCATCCGGCACAGCGGGTTTGCTAATGGTGCCTGAAGGAAGTACAGTAGCAGAAAACGCCGGATCGTTGCCTTTGTCAGCAAATGTTGCCTCAAAAGCCTGGGCTGCCACAGTGATCAGGTTGCAAACGGCATCGCTTTTTCCCCAAACGGCTGCCCGGATCCAATGCTCGCCGAAAGGCAGCAGATTGTTGGTATTTGTGGCATCGGCAGGTATAGCAAAAGTAATTATGCCCGATTTCAGTAAGCCATCAGTCTGGTCTTCAACATCGTTGTTTTCAAATGCAATCCATTCGTTGTTTTTCAAATAGCTCCAATGCAGGTGTGGGTTGGGTTTCACCGTGAGTGGATTAGCCGTGCCATCGGAAACATGAAAAAGCAACGATAGGTTTTGGGGTGGTTGCAATCCTGTTACGCCAATATAAAGCTCGGCTTCGGTTTCTTTCTTTACGCCATTCCGTTCAAATTCAAATTGCGGAAAAAGAAATACTTTTTTATCCTTATTGATGATAGCATGTTGCTCGGCAAACCCAAATGGGGCAATGTGCAGGAAGCTTGCTTCACGCGTTTCGAATGTTTTTACATTTGAACTGCTGAGACTTATGGTTTGCTTTGCCAAATAATCAACCGAAAGGGAAGTCATGAACGGCCCAATGGGCGGGCCAACAGGTGGTAAACCTTCTTTTGTAGCTAAGTAAGTGATGAGTGCAGTCTGGTATTCTTTCATCCCGAAACCGGAATTGAGCCGGAAACGGGTAAATCCATGCCTTGAACTTGTAGTATATGCCTCATCGGGACTAAAATCCGGCTTGGCAATTACAGGCATATCTAGGTTTTTGGACAATTCAAACCAAGAACAACCCACAGGGATGTCATCAATATGCGAGTATGTCCAGTCTCCACCTTTCAGGAAGTCAATCACTATTTTTGGCTCATTAGCGAAATAAACTGGAGTAGTCTGCCATTCGGTTAGGATGGAGGCGGAGGCAAGTGATTTTTGAAATAATTCTTTCGATCCTATTACAAGGGAACTTCCCTGAAGAGGATTGGCACCAAAAGGCTGAAATGGTTTAGAGGTATCAACCGGGCCGAAATCGTTAGAAACCTTCAATGTTTTAAGCCCATAAACTTCCACAGAAAGGAAGATATTTTGGATTTCGATGAACTGGAGAAAATTATACCAAAAGAGACTATTGTCTCCATTTTTCAGTTTGATTTCAAGCACGGGCAGGTTTGTTGCGAAACCTCGGGCATGAACTTTTTCCAAATAGGGTTTCACGGCAGGATCGGCACCAGTAAGGGTAAATATAAAGATTAGTGTGAGGTTCTCAGTAAATGCAACTTTACCATCTGTAATTTCAAACCATCCTTTCTCAGTTGTTATTTGGCAGGAATAAAAATCTTTAATGCTGACAAAAGGGATTTTGCTTTCTATTGGTTGACTGCCCCTGCTAACTGCCTGAATATTGGGCATTCCTGAATTGGCGAGGTCAACAGTAATAACACGTGTACCCTCAGCCATTAATAAATAATGCGAAGCAATGGCAAATCCTACATCTGCATTAGGCATATTGATGGACTGCAACACGCCTTCATGATGGATTTTATTATAAAACGGGTTCCATGAAAGGTCTGGACTAGTCAGGGCGCTTCCAAGCCCGTCATCCGAATTGGCTACCGGTGAAGCATACATCCGGTGAGCATGCATGTAGGGTTTTGAACCCCCCATTTTCTCCAAACCATGCCGATAAATGGTTTTTAACGAACTTACTTTGGCCTGGTTAGCAATAAAATCGCGGTTGTTGGCAAAAAATGCTTCTTTTCCCAAACCGTCTTTTCCTGCTTTAAAAAGATCGTCCTTTTTAAATTGGAAAGTCGTGGCTTGTTTTGCCAGCTCGGCAAGCAAATGAACCTGTCCGGGAACAGCGGGTTTTTCTTTCAGGCGCAATACCTCGCGGTAATAAAAATCAAGGTGCCTTCCGGTAATTGTGTTGGCTTCGGCCCTGGCATATTCAAAAAGGCGCAGGAAACTCAGGAATAATGTATAATGTGGATCATGCTGGTTCCAGTTGGTAAAAGTTGCTTCCAGGGCGGTTTTGGCATCGCTTACTATTCTCGAATAAACTTTCAGGAACTGATCGAGTACAGTTGTAAAAAGGTTGTGTGTGGCAATATGGTTAGTCTTGTCGAAAACGCTGCCGGCAGGGTTGCCAAATACCGACTTTTCGGAAACAATATCATTCAAATAGTCGTTCCAATTGGAATAACTGCCAACCATCCAATCGGTTGAAAAACCAGAAGATAGGTTGGCTTGAAAAGTTTCAGGAGCGGTATTGAGTATTTTTATTGAATCGGATTGGGTTACATCAGCTACAACTGCCAATTCGTGGCCGCCTTTATAATAGGCAATCAACCGCTGGAAGGCACCTGCCAATTGACCTTTGATAAGATTTTTAAGCGTGGGCTTTAACTGTATTTCCACCGAAAGCCCTTCTTTGAGAATATCCAATTGCTTGGCCAAGGTGCCGACCGTGCTAAAAATATAACTTAGGTTATTGATAAGGGCAGCATCATCCGTATCGTTGTCGAGGTTGTTCAAAAAATCGAGGTACGATTTGATTTGTGCTGTATAATCGTCAATTTGCTGAACTGCTGCTATTGCAATCCTGACTGAAATATCTTTTTCAAAAAACGGTTTCCAGGTGCCGTTTTCGGTATTGTTGTTATCGTAAAAGCGCAAAAATTCGGAAAGGGAATGGGCAAACATCATCCCATGTTCTGGGCTGTGTTCGTTCACCGGTGCATACTCGGGATTTAATGCTGCGATGAGCCGCTGATCCTGATTTGCGCCATCGCGGATAAGCTTCAGTGAATCAATATTGGAGTTACAATTGTTCGATTTAGGCATAAATCATTTATTGTCAATTGATTAAATTCACTTTTGTGGTCAGGTTAATATCGGTGCCTTCCTGTTTGTAGTACGGATACACAAAATTGAAGCGCGAATTGGTTGTTTTTACACGGTAAACTATTTCGATGAGAACTATGCCTTCCAGTTCGCGGCTGCCGTCTAAAGTTACTTTTTCCAATTGGATGCGGGGTTCGTGGTAAAGTACGGCAGATTCAATTTTATCAATCATCAGGGTTTTCATGCGGGTGTCGAGGCTTTCAAAAACCAGCTCGTCGAGGTTGCAGCCGTAATGGGGAACCATAAGCCTTTCGCCGCGCATGGTGCCAAGCAGTATTTCGAGGCTCGAAGCAACATCAGCTTCATATTCAAGCATTTGAACCGTGCCCAACTCATTGTCGAATGTTGGGGGGAAGCTCCATCCACGACCCAAAAATGTAAGTTTATCCTCCATAGTGCGTGCTCGTTTTAAAATTTATCCAATCAGCACCGTTAGTGCTCCGGGAGGCATTATTGCCCCACCTGATGCTGTTGGGTCGCCAATTCTTGCTGCCGGCATACCGCCAATCATTACCGTAGTTGATCCCATTACAATTGCATCGGCTCCGCAAGTATCGCCCAAACGGGCAGCCGGAAGACCGCAAATTAAAACTGTTGGTGCTCCCGGCGGAATAATCGGCGTTGGAACACCCATTGTGGCCGGGCTGGTAATCATATCGGTAATTCGTGCAGCGGGTAACATGGTGTTTTTCTCGTAAAATTGTGAAATATCTCCTAATGTGTAGGTCAAAGGTTAAAAGGCAAAAGGCAAAGGTCAAAAAGAGCTAAACAACAACATTCGCACTCCATTTCCATTTTTCAAAATAAGTCCGTCAGCATTAATCCTGACAATGTTATTCGATGTTTAAATTAGTGGCCTTAACTTTGACTTTTGACCTTTGACTTTTGCCTTTTTCCTTAATCTTATCAGTGTTTGCCAACTTTAGGCACTTAAGGCATTCAAGGCACTTAAGGCACTTTTTGCTTTAGGCACTTTTTACTTTTCTTTATCAATTAATTTGAACCAAACCACCTTGAATAGTCAGGGTGCCACTTCCTTTTAAAGTTGTGCTTGCGCCCGAAAACTCGGCACTTGCTGATCCTTCGGCCTTAAGGGATGCATTGGCTTTTACAGTTGTATTCATTCCTTCAATTTTCAATTCGCCGGCAGCTTTTAAGGTTAGATCCGAGGCACTGTCGAGGGTTATCCCCGTAATGTCCATAGTAATTTTATTGCCGTTCTGGTCTTCGAGGCTAATCCCTTGGGCGTCGTCCGAAACAGTCAATTTGTTTCCACCGGGTGTTTCAATTGTGATGCTTTTCTTTTCATCATCAAAAGTTAGTTTCATACTTTCGCGGCTAACATACCCTTTACGGTGGTTGTCGCTGCTGGGTGGTTCGGGCGCTGGTTTGTTGCTGCTGTGGCACATGCCTAAAACTATTGGGTAGCGCGGATCGTCGCCAAGGAATCCAACAATTACTTCATCGCTGATTTCCGGGCGGAAATAAGTACCACGGCTTGCACCGGCATCCAAGGTTGAAATCCTTGCCCAAATACCTTCTTCGGATGTGCTTATGAGCGGAATGCGGACTTTTATCCGATCTTCACCATCAGGATCGGAATCGAGCTGTGTTACAACACCGATTTGCAAACCACTTATTGCAGGTAAAGTTCCGGATGCAGGTACTGGGCGGAGATTGAATTTTTCGACAAAAAGCTCTGTATCAAGCCCTAACTGGACTTCGGTTTCCCAACTGCCATTTGTAACGGTATGCCTCACTCCCGAAACATACATTTTGCCCTCGAAGCGTTCGCCTATTCCAGTAAGTTCAATAATATTTCCGGGAAGTATGCCGGCAAAACCTTGAAATTTAGCCCTTCCACGAACTTTTGCCAACCTTTCCCTAAGCAGCCTGCCATCAGCCCAGGCTTGCAATTCAGGCTGAGTGAGCTTGCCTCCATGAATTATATGATGCGGGTCGCCACCCAAAACATCGGCTAAATCAGATGCTGAAATATTGCCATTTTCGGTAGTTTCGGGTTCAACGGCATCTACTTCAATCACTTCCTGGTCAGTAGCATTCCAACTGCTTGCCTTTATGCCAGTGCTTTGTACCCGCGAATCCATTTCGGCATCCAGTTCCAACAGCGTTGTGCCAAACCTGACAGTAACCACGGCATCTTCACCGGTGGCTGGTTTGGCTATTTTTACTTTCCCATCTTCAACCATTACCACTTGGCCGTTGGCTTCGGCGCGGCAAACGATAAAATCCCAGTCGCTGGCATCAAATTGCACAACTTCCTTAAGTTCGGGAGTGGTTGCTTCAATTTCTTTCTGCAATTCGTAACTGCCAATGATCTCATCCATTATGTCGCTGTCCTTCTTGTCAACAAAATATTTCTTTTTGTTTCCAGAAGTCATTTTCACGGCTTCGTCGCGGCAATCAACAATCAGCACGCTTCCGTTCCTTCGTATTTTGATGCTGTGTTTTATAATTATCCCTTTAAATACCAAATCGTTCTGACTTCGGTAGCCAAGGTGTATTTCCACAGATTTGCCGGGTATGAATGTTTCGGTATTGCTGATTGCAAAAGTTGATCTTGAGGCTTCGCCATCCTGTAAAACAATACTTGCGGTCGGAATACGGTTTAGCACCCTGACAACCGAAATGGACAACAGGTGATATTCGCCCGGAATCTGCGCGCCATCAATTAAAATTGAAACGGTGCAAACATCAGGTGTTGCCGGGGTTGGTATAACAGATTCGTTTGGCAAGGTTCTATTTAGTTTTGCTTATGGGTGGAAAAAAAATGTCGGTGCCGGGTGTCAGTTTCCTGAAATTATTGATGCCGTTTACCTTAGCAACCTGAATATAGTATTTTGGGTCGCCATAAATGCGGAAGCACATCAGCGGAAGCGTATCGCCAGCTTTAACTTTGCGAACATGGGTAAGGTCGGGGGAGCTGTTGTTTTCCCTTGAAGCCCGTTTCTCCTCCTCAATGCTGCTTTTGAACTTAACCGTAGCCACTGCCCGGATGGGTGTGCCATCAGCCCTAAACAATTTGTGGTTGATGCTTACTTCGGTAACCCGGCCTTTGAAAATGGAATTTTCGCCCCAAACTAATTTAAAATGCCTGGGTTCGTGCGAATCGCCTTGGTAGGCAATCAATACTTCCTTAAAACGCTGTATGTCGCCGGCAACGCTATCCCTTGGGTTTCCA
>CAJAXK010000263.1 GCA_903946925.1 uncultured Bacteroidales bacterium
CTTGCCTTCGGGGAAACCTTTGCGGTTAAACCATTCGAGGTACGAAACCGGTAGGTTGCACAACACGGTGCCCTTGTATTTGCCAAAGGGCATCTGCATATTTACCAATTGTACAAGCAATTGTGGATCGGGCTGCATAATATATTGTTTTGGTGCTGTGTGAGGTTTTACGATTGGCTTGTCTTTGTTTTGAGAAAGGAAACAGGATCATCCTAATTGCTTATTCCTGATAAAATCAACAATCCGTTTTGATGCAAATCCATCGCCATAAATGGTTTTGCTTTCCTGGGTTATTGCCTGGGTGAGTTCGGCAATTACTAAATCCAAATCGCAATCCTGTTCACTAATAAACCTGGATATTCCCGAAAGTATGCTCTCAGTCCTTTCTGTTTTTGTGCGGAACAATAAAGTAGGGATGCCCAGATATGCGGCTTCTTCCTGTATGCCACCCGAATCGGTAATCAACAAACCTGCATTTTCGTACAATCTCAACATTTCCATAAAGCTTACCGGTTCAATAACGTCAAGGTTGGGTACTTGGTCAGGTATATCAGGTTTTACTTTGTAACCTGGGTTATCAATCCACAAAAACGTTTTTTGGGGATTGCTGTTGCATAAACCAATTATGCGGTTTATAATTGTTTTAAGGTTGTCGGTAATGTTTTCCCTGCGGTGTATGGTAATTAAAACCAGGTTGTTGCTAATCCTACTCTTGCTTTGCAATCCATGCGTTTCCTGGAATTTCCTTATATTATCAATACCCGTGTTTCCGGTAACCACTATGGTCTCCGGGGCATAAGCTTCTGCAAGCAGGTTTTCCTTTGCCATTAAAGTCGGGGCAAAATGTACAGAGGCAATGGAAGAAATGGTTTTACGGTAGTATTCTTCTGGGAAAGGCTGTCCGAAATCGTAAGTGCGCAAGCCAGCCTCTATATGATAAAAAGGGGGTTTTTCGTAAAACGCAAACTGTGCGGCACAAAAGCTTGTGCAGGTATCGCCTTGGGCAATTATTGCTTCAATATGTATGCCTAAGGAGTTTAAATTAGATTTCAAACCATCAAAACCCAGCAGCATCAAGCCATTTAATTCCGACAAACTATCGCCATACCTTTGAAATTGAAATTGATAATCAACATCAACCTGAAAATATACGAAATCCTGTAAATCTAAATTTTTATGTTGATTGGTGTTGACAATATACAGGCTCCCCCTCAGGTTCCGGCTCTTGAATTCCGCAATTACCGGTGCAAGTTTTATCAGTTCGGGGCGTGTCCCAAATACGAGGAGTATTTTATTCATTTAGGATAAAAAAGGTTGGATTATTCGCTTTACTATTTTGTTTAACAATGCTTTAAATAATTTGGGTAATGCCTAAATTTTAGGAATGGTTCAGCTTGTTTTTTGTTCAAAACCCGTTAAGATCAAATCCTCCAACAACTTGTTTTGTGCAGGCCACGAAAAATTTTCTTTCACAAAAACATATCCATTCTGTCCGATTCTCGCAGCCATCATTGGGTTGTTCAACATGTCAATTATAACCTGGGCGTATTCAGCAGGGCTGCTTGCCTCCACAATGGCAAAATCATTTGGTGCTTTTATAGCATTGTTGCTGGCAGGGCTTACAATACAAGGTGTTTTCATTGCCATAGCCTGAAGTATCTTGTTTTGCAAGCCAATGCTTATTTGCATAGGTGCCAGCATTATTTTAGAAATGGCAATGGAATCGCTGATATGCTCAAAGTTCTCGATAACATCAATGTTCTTCGATTGAAGTATTTTAATTGATTTCGGTGCGCCAACACCGGCAACCAGTAATTTAATGGCTGGACTTGCTTTAATAACGAGTGGCATTATTTCGCTTGCCAGAAACTGCACCGCAGCAATATTGGGTGGGTATCCCATATTTCCCATAAACACTATGTCGTACTTTTTCTTTTCGTTACGCGGATAGAAAGCTTCAAAATCAACACCATTCGGAATGATTTTTATTTCGCCCTTCCTTGCGCTTTTGATTGAATCCCGGTCTTGTTCTGAAATGATGCAAAACCTGTCAACAAAGCTAAACACTTGTTTTTCATAATTATAAAGCTTGTTTTTCTCGTAGGCAAAGAGCAATCGCTTGACGAAATTCTTTTCTGTATTTTGTCGTTTTTCCATCCCAATCCCGAAAGCATCCATAAAGTCCAGTGATTTTGGGATTTTCGTAACATTTTTAATGTATTCGGTTGTCCGGATCAAATGGCAATGTATGGCATCAGGCTTTATTTGGGCTATTTTATTTTCGATCTGTTTCCTGATTTTGTCATTGTAAAAATAGGCCACTTGCAGAGGAATCCCTGTAAAAAGGATCAAAACCAATTGGATAAGGCGTTTGTAAGTTGGTAGCACAAAAACCTCTATTGATTTACAAAATGGGTTAATAGCCGCAAATTGTTCTTTATCAATTGGTTTGTTGTTTATGGTGATCAAATGGATTTCGTTGTGGATAGCCAAATGTTTAAGCTGAAAGAAAACTCGTAGCTTATCACCTTTTTCTAAAGGATATGGGAAACGGGACGTTATGAAAAAGATTTTAGCCAATATAAATCCCTTTATCTTTAAGTATATAGTTTGTAATCTGATCCGAAAAAGTGAGTATTCCTTTTTGGTTCAAATGGACACCGTCGAGAAAATCACTTTCGGTATGTTGAAGAGTTAACATCCTGATTGAATGCGATATGGAAAGTTTTTCGATTTCGATATTAAATTTGGCAATTCGTTCATTCATGCCAATGGAATAGGGGTACATAATGCCTTTATGAAATTCAGGGATGGCAAGTAAAAGCACATTTTCGTTAACAGTTAGTAATTTCACTTTGAGGATTACCTGGTTTAATGCAATCCGGAAATCATCAAGTCCGGTATTTTCTTTTATATCGTTTGTGCCTATCAACAGCGTCGAGATGCTTGCCTTGTGTTCTTTCAATGTTAAAAAGTGCGCATCAATATGCCTTGCCAAACCAATTGCCTTTAAACCACTTGCTGAGTAATTGATTACATTCCAATGTTTTGCAAGATGTACGCCCAGATTGTTGCCAACCAGTTCGGGATATCCCAAATAAGTGCGTGCTCCTATTGTGATGCTGTCGCCAAATGCCAAATACGTTTCCCAATTCATATCCTGATAAATACTGAATTCTTAGTTAAGGCAAATATATGTCCTTTTCGGAAACCAAACCTAAATGATAGCTTACTTTTGGTTTTTCTGTTTTTATATTTAGCAAAGTTGGGAATTTGTCTGAAGACGGAATTCTCACCCACCGCCTACATTTTCTATGCGCCAAAAAAGTTCAATGAAATATACTCCACTGACCATTTTCTATTAACCATCTCCTGTTAACTATTTTCCAATAACAAATAACCAATATCTATTCCCCAATCCGAAATCCGACATCCGACATCCAACATCCAACATCCCTACCTCTCCTTAATATACCTACTTGGCGAAATCCCTTTTATTTTCTTAAACTGCTCGTTGAAATTGGATACATTGTTAAAGCCACATTCAAAGCAGACGCCTGAAATATTCAATTTATTTTCCAAAAGCAATTTGCAGGCATGCCCAACCCTTATTTCATTTAAAATTGTATGAAACGATTTTTTGGTGTGCTTTTTAAAATACCTGCAAAATGAAGTAGGTGTCATGCCCACAATATTCGAGACCTCATCAAGCGAGATGTTGTTTTGGAAATTATCTATCATGTAGCGGTGTGCTTTATCGAAGCGGTCGAAATCTACCGATTTCCTGATTTTTGAATAGCCGTTGCTTGCAAGCAATAGCTTTTCATCCGTTTTTGCCATAAAGTCGAGCAAACTGGTAAGTTTCAGCATTTTTTCAACCCCTTTGGTCTTGGTGATTTCTTTCATTAGGAAACCAATGTTTAATCTGGCCTGACCAATAAATTTGATCCCAAACTGCGATTCATGGAGCAATTGATTTATTCCATGCATTTCGGGCAAAACGGAAAGCGGGCCTTTGAAAATTTCATCACGAAAATGAACCACATACACTTTGGCTTTAAGATCGGGGTTGTGTTGCTGGTATTTGGAATCGCTTTTCCACACATGGGGCAGGTTAGCCCCAATCAGGCCAATATCGCCTTCGTCGAAAGGTTCTGAATGGTCGCCTACGAAGCGCGATCCCGTGCTTTTTTCGATAAATATTATTTCAGTTTCCGGATGATAGTGCCAGGGAACATCCAAACATGGGACTTCCACCTCCAGGAAATTTATACTAAATTCAGACTCCCTTGGTAATTTTTCGTAAAAAACATCCGCCTTCATATCCTATTTTTATTGATTCGTCAAATATAGGATAAAATACCATCAATATCGGAAAATCTGTATGTAATATATACTTAATTCTGACTATATTTTTGCATCTGTTAAAAATCCTTAAAAACACCGGCAAACGCTTTGGTTTTAGTGGTTTAAAATTTTTTTGGATTCGTTCTTCGACATCATGCCAAACGTAGCAAGCTGTAAAAATATTTTGGCTGCGAAACATGGTCCCTCCTCAATAAAATTCAAACTTACCCTTATAAATAGCTTTGAAACCAAAAATAGGTAAGCTTACTTTTTTTCTTGCTAATCCTAAAAGGCACAAACCTAAGGGCAACCTTAAAAATTAAAATTGCAAGACCAACAAATAAATAAATGTTTCACTAATTAAAATCAAATCATCAATTACAAACCTCAAACAACCAAATTCAATCTATGAAAAATCTCTACAATTACCTGCATCGAGGTATGGGAAGTAAGATACTTCTTCTTATCGGAATTATGTGGCTGAGTGCATTCTCTTTTGCTTATGCACAAAAAGGCTTCGAGTACTCTGGAAAAGTTACAAGCACTACCGGCGAAACACTTCCGGGAGTCAGCGTTACTGTTACAGGAACCACAACTGGCGCTATTACAGATTTGGATGGTAAATTTAAGTTTACTGCCGACAAAGCTGCTGCAAAATTAACATTTTCCTTTACGGGAATGGTTACCCAGGAAGTGGAAGCAACTGCTGGAATGCTATTGAACATCGTATTAGCCGAAAAGTCAACTGATCTTGCTGGTATTATGATTGTTGGATACGGCACTCAAAAGAAAAGCCTCGTAACAGGTGCAATATCCCAAATCAAAGGGAAAGATTTGGAAGCCTTGCCTTCATCGCGGGTTGAACAAGCAATGCAAGGGCGTATTGCCGGTGTAAGTGTGCGTTCAAATTCGGGTTCGCCTGGAGCTGGCCTTAAAGTTAGGATTCGTGGAGCTGGTACTAACGGTAATTCCGATCCTCTGTACATCGTTGACGGGATGAAGAGCGGTGATATCAATTACCTTGAACCATCCGATGTTGCTTCAATCGAAGTGCTTAAAGATGCGGCTTCAGCTGCTATTTATGGTGCAGAAGGTGCAAACGGCGTTGTAATTATCACTACCAAATCAGGTAAAGGTGTTAGTGGTGGTAAAGCATCAGGTGGCACTTTAACGTATGATTTCCAATATGGTATACAAAATATGGGTAAAATCATGCCAGTCATGAACAATACCCAATACACCGAATACGTTAACGAAGCTAAGGTCGGCGTTACGATTCCAACAGGTATTTCTACCAATACCAATTGGCTTGAGCAAATATCAGAAAATGCACCTATGCAGAAACATTACCTCTCTTTTTCAGGTGCAAGCGAGAAATCAAGTTATTTGGTTTCATTCTCTTACTTTAATCAGGATGGTGTTGTCGGTGGCGAAAAAGCCAATTTCAAACGCTACTCTGCCCGTTTAAATGGCGACCATGAAATTAAAAAATGGTTAAGTGTCGGTAATAATTTTGCTTTCTCGCATACCGATCGCAGTTCAATAGTTGAAAATAGTGAGTATGGTGGAATTGTTTCAAGTGCACTTGCACTCGATCCACTTACACCGGTTGTATATGACGGCGCTTTGCCCGATTATGCTCAGACAGCACTTAATGACGGTTTTACCTTGCTAAAAGATCCAAGCGGAAAATACTACGGTGTTTCCAACTTCCTGAAAGGCGAAATTGCAAACCCATTGGCCATGATGTCGTTGGCAAAAGGAAGTACTGTGCAGGACAAGGTTTTGGGAAGCATGTTTGCCACTGTAAAACCATTCAATGGCCTTTCCATTACTTCGCGTTTGGGTATTGATTATGCCGGACAGGTTTACCATACATGGAACCCAACCTTTTGGTTCTCATCCGAACGTAACAGCAAGGTAACTTCACGTCGCGAAAATTACGACAGGTGGTTTACCTGGCTATGGGAGAATTATGCTTCGTACAACAAGACTATTGACAAACATAACTTTTCAGTTATGGCAGGTATTTCGGCTCAACGTTATCAGCATAACTATGTTAATACTTTATCAGGACCTATGTTTGCCGAAGATGAAACTTTTGCTTACCATGGAGCCGATGATATTCAAGGAACAGTAAGCGGTGTTCCCGAAGTAAAAACACTTGAATCCTATTTCGGCAGGGTAACTTATGATTACAACAACAAATATATGATCAATGCTACTATCCGTCGTGATGGCACATCAATGCTTTTGAATAAATGGGGTACGTTCCCATCGGTATCAGCAGGATGGGTTATGTCGGAAGAAGATTTCTGGAAAGATATGGTAACTCCGGTGAATTATTTCAAATTCCGCGCAAGCTGGGGACAAAACGGAAGTTTATCAAACCTTGGTCCTGACCAGTTCCGTTCGCTAATAAAAATATCTGGTATCCAATATCCAAATCCAGACGGTGGTTTCTATACCGGAGCAGAGCCTTCATTATTGGCAAATCCTGAACTTACCTGGGAAACCAGCGAACAAACCGATTTAGGATTTGATGTACGGGCTTTCAATAACAGACTGACTTTTGCTTTCGACTATTACAAAAAAGTTACCAAAGACCTCTTGACCCCATCATCTCCTCCTCTCTCGGTTGGTAATTATGCTCCTTTTGTTAATGCCGGTGACGTTACCAACAAAGGTGTGGAAATAGAATTGGGCTGGCGCGAATCGGAAGGCGAATTTCATTACAACGTAAGTGGTAACATAACCTTTAACAACAATGAAGTAACTTACCTTAACCCTTTGCTTACCAGGCAATCGGGTGCTGGTGTTAATGGTTGGACTGCAACTTATTTCGAAAAAGGAATGCCGATTTGGTACTTCCGCGGTTACCAAACTGCTGGCATTTTCCAGAACCAGGCCGAGATTGATAAATATGTTGCCGATAATGGTTTAACTGGTTATACCCCGGTACCAGGTGATGTAATAGTTATTGATAACAAGAAAGACGGTAAAATAAATGCTGATGATATGGGCATGATTGGTTCAGCAATTCCGAAAATAACATACGGTGCCAACTTCAATTTCGACTACAAAAACTTCGATTTGAATATTTTCCTCCAAGGTACACAAGGCAACGATATCCTTATGGGCTGGAATCGCACCGACCGTGGAACTTCCAACAGGCCTGAGTTCTTTTACACCGACAGGTGGACTGGTGATGGTAGCACAAACGACTGGTTCAGGGCTGATTTGACGAACAACTTTAATTATAACAGCGACAAGGTGATTTTCAGTGGTTCGTACATGAGGATCAAGCAAATTCAGCTTGGTTATACTTTAACTAAAGACATGGCAGCCAAAATTTACATGCAAGGTGTACGTGCTTTTATTTCGTTGGATGATTATTTTACTTTCACCAAGTATCCTGGCATGGATCCTGAAGCTGGAAGTCCAGATAATAACAGCCAGGGAATTGACCGCGGTATGTATCCAACACCTCGCAAATTCATGATGGGTATTTCAATTACCCTTTAATAGGCTAACAATCATTGATGAAGAAAATCTCAATAAAAATAATTTAAAAATTAAAACAGATGAAAAACAGATTCATACATATAAGCCTTGTCGTGATGGTCGTTTTGTTGGCTATGACTTCATGCAAAAAGGAGTTTCTTGAAACCGTTCCTTACGGCAAATTATCAGTAGATAATTTCTACAAAACAGATGCAGACGCACAAAATGCAATTATTGCAGCGTATGACATACTGCAATGGGTTAACGCCCGCGACTGGCAATCAGTTTGGCTTGCCAAAACCCTTCCTTCCGACGAAACTACTTGTGGTGGAAGTTCGGCTGGTGACCAACCAAATTTAGTGGAAATGGACAGGCTGAACTATAGTGCTGGCAATCCTGTAATTAAGGATGTTTACACTGGACAATATTTCGGTATTTACCGTTGTAACATGGTAATCAACAAAGTTGAACCTACAAATGATTTCCGTAAGAAAATTATTGCTGAAGCTAAATGTTTACGCGCATATTACTACTCTGAATTGGTTATGATGTTTGGAAAAGTTCCTTTGAACCTTACTGAATTAGCTCCAAGTGAATATTCACAGCCACGTGCTGATGTAGCAACAATTTATGCCCAGATTGAAAAAGATTTGACCGAGGCTATAGCCGAACTTCCACTGCGCTCAGAATATGCTGAAGCTGATAAATTCAGGGTTTCAAGAGGAACTGCACAAGCTCTCCTTGGCAAAGTATTGCTTTATGAGAAAAAATGGAAAGAATCTTCTGATGCCTTCCAATCCGTAATTGCAACCAACGAATTTGGATTATCAACAGATTTCAGCACTCTGTTCAAAAAATCACAAGAGTTTGGCAACGAATCACTCTTGGAAGTCAGTTTTACTGGTGTAAAAGGGTATGATTGGGGAACATTCCAGTGGGGTGGAAACCGAAACATGGAAAATAATATCACATGGCAACTTTGCGGACCACGTGGTGATTACTTCGTTCCCGGCAATAGCGGTATGGTAGGAGGATGGGGATTTGTGTATCCCACGGCTTCGATGTATAATGCTTTCGAAGCAAGCGATGTGCGCCGCAATGCAACAGTTTGGTCAATTGCCGATTTACAAGCTTTAGGTGGAAACTGGACAGGCGATCCTGTAAATCCTCCTTTTGATTTCGTTGGCTATTTTAGGGTAAAATATGGGACATTTGCCGATGAAACCAATGGCCCGGTTGGCGAACTGAACTATGGCACAAACCTACGACTGATACGTTATGCTGATGTTTTGCTTATGGCTTCCGAAGCTTTTTACCGTCAGGGTAACGAAGCAATGGCAAAAATTGAGTTAAACAAAGTTCGTTCACGTGCCGGCCTTTCCGATGTTACTGCTTCCGGTCAAGGATTATTTGATGCCATCGTTCAGGAACGTAAGGTCGAGTTAGCTTTCGAAGGTGTCCGTTTCTTTGATTTGGTTCGTTGGGGTTTGGCTTCACAGGTTTTGGGTAGCAAGTTTGTAGTTGGTAAACACGAACTATTTCCAATCCCATTGGATGAAATGACCAATAACAGTATGATTGGTGAGCAAAATCCCGGATACTAAAACTGGATAAATTACAACTAAAAAAGGAGGTTGGCAGGGTAACCGATTAATTTTGAATTGAGGTTTCAAATGGTTAGTTTGGTGTTCTTAATACAATTGGTTGGTTGGCTGAACGGGTTGCCCTGTTCAGCCTCCTTTTTAATATCACGTTTAGATTCTGGAAATTTATTCGGAAATTGAACGCAAGCGTTCATCCGAATTGATAAAAAGAAGGCTTAAAGGAATGCAAAACTTTAAGTTTCAGGGTAGCGAAAAGATAAGGATCTAATTTTGAAAAAATTTGTAATACCCAAAAAATGATAGATTTAAAAGGCAAAAATGCATTCATCACAGGATCAAGCCGTGGAATAGGACAACAAATTGCGCTTGGTTTGGCAAATCTTGGTTGCAATATTATTGTTCACGGGCGTACATTGGAAAGTTGTTCAAAAACAATTGATCTGCTTAAGGAATTCGATGTGAAAATTTACCCTGTTTTTGGTGAATTATCAACTGAAGCTGACGTAAACCTTTTGATTGAACAGGTTAAACGGTTGAATATCAGGGTTGATGTTCTGTATAATAATGCTGCCATAATGACTTCCTATCATAAGGATTTTTGGATGCATAGCTGGGATGAGTGGATGCAGACCTTTAGGGTGAATGTGTTTGCTATGTATAGTTTGTGTGGAGCCTTTATCCCGCCAATGATCGAAAATGGTTTTGGTAGGGTCGTGAACCTATCATCCGGAATAAAAGATCAACCAGAACTTGCCCCTTATGGCGCTTCGAAATGGGCGGTGAATAAACTTACTGATGATATTGCCTCAAAACTTGAAAATACTGGTGTCCGGATAAATACCCTCGATCCCGGCTGGCTACGCACCGACCTCGGCGGACCCAATGCAGAGCATCCAGTTGAAGCCGTTTTGCCCGGTGCTTTGGCACCTGCTTTAATTGATGATAATGGCCCAAATGGACAGCTTTTTTCAGCTATTAATCAATAGAAAGCCTACGTTTCTTTTAACAAAACAAAATCCGGATTTGAAATATTTCCTTCTTCAATTTGGAAGGAAAATTTAATCAAAAAAAACATCAGAACTATGGAAAAACTTGCCATAAGGGAAAAAATAGGATATGCGCTTGGCGATGGTGCCGCAAATATTGCATGGCGTGGTGTAGCAACCTTCCTTTTTATATTTTATACCGATGTATTTGGCATAAGCCCTGCTACCGTTGGCTTCCTGATGCTGATTGCCCGTTTTAGCGATGGGATTATTGATATAATAATGGGTGTTATTTGCGACCGCACCAATACCAAATATGGCAAATTCCGCCCCTGGATATTATGGACAGCCGTCCCGCTGGGAATTACATTGTCGCTGCTGTTCACTTCGCCAAACCTCGGGCCAACGGGGAAAATTATCTATGCTTATGCTACTTATCTATTGTTTTTTATTATTTACACCGCAAACAATATTCCGTATGGCGCCCTAATGGCGGTAATGACTGGCGACGACAAAGAACGTACCAGCCTGGGTTCGTACCGTATGGTTGGGGCTTTTACAGGCGGCATGGTTGTTCAGGGAGCTTTGTTATTTTTGGTTGCAAGTTTTGGAAATATAAACCCAAGTATTGCTGTAAATAAATTGGAAGCCAAGAAATACGAAGTAACCGTTTCGGCCAACGAAGATGTTAAAAATGTAAATATCAAGACAAAGGATGGCATCGCTATGTTTTCGTGGGTAACTCCTGTAGGAACTGATACTGCCAACGCACCAACACAAGGCAAAAGTTTTTCGATGCTCGCACAAAAGGAATATTCCTTTATAGTAGAAGGCGAAGAAAACCTGGAAGCAAAAAACATTAGCATTATTGATCAGAAAAGGGGTTATAGCTCAGCTATTTATATTTTATCTATTTTCCTATCCTTATTCCTGATGATAACATTTGCCACAACTAAAGAGCGTGTGCTTCCCCCCAAGGATCAGGAAACAAATTTAGGCAAGGACCTCAGGGATCTTATCCGCAACCGCCCTTGGCTGATACTGCTGGTAATCGGAATGCTTTTCAACGTTTATAATTCCATAAAGCAGGGAATAGTGGTGATTTATTTCACACATTACCTTCATAACCAACTGTTGGCAGCCTCATACATGATTGGCCTAATGTTGGCTTCCATAGCTGGAGCAATGATTACCTCGCCTTTGGGCAAACGTTATGGAAAGCGAAACCTGTTTATTTATGCACTTATATTTTCGGGTGCCGCAAATGCAATGCTGTTTTTCTGCAGTCCCGAAAACACGATTGGGATATTTGCAATTGGTATCATTTCCGAATTCGGGGCAGCCATTTTCCCAACCTTGTTTTTTGCCATGCTTGGCGATGCAGCAGATTTTTCGGAATTTAAGAATGGGCGCAGGGCAACGGGTTTGGTTTATTCTGCCGGTTCGTTTGCAACAAAATTTGGTGGTGGAATTGCTGGAGCCATTATCGGATTGGTTCTGTCAGCCTTCCATTACAATGGGCAAGATGCGGTTTCAATCCAAGGGGCTGTACCAGGAATTATTATGCTAATGAGTTGGATTCCAACAATAATTGCATTGCTTGCTGCAGCGTTTATGACATTATATCCATTGACACAAAAGAAAATGGATGAAATTACAATTGAACTAAATGACAGAAGGATTAAGGAACTTGTTTAGTTAAGGAACACACAAGATTTTGAGTATATCATAAAAACAATAAAAACATCATGAAATTCGGACATTTCGACGACAAAAACAGGGAGTATGTGATTACAAACCCACAAACTCCCTGGCCATGGATCAATTACCTTGGCAATGAAGATTTTTTCTCGCTTATCTCTAATACCGCTGGTGGCTATTCTTTTTACAAGGATGCGAAATTCCGGAGGATTACCCGTTACCGGTATAACAATGTGCCAATGGACAGCGGTGGCCGTTATTTCTACATCAAGGATGAAGAAACTATCTGGTCGCCGGGATGGAAACCATGCAAAACCCCACTCGACAGCTACGAATGTCGCCATGGAATGAACTATACTTCCATTCAAGGTGAGAAAAACGGTGTAGTTGCAAAAACTCTTTTCTTTGTCCCGCTCAAAACATGGGCCGAAGTTCAAAAGCTAACGCTTACCAACAATTCCTCAGTTGTAAAGAAGCTGAAAATCTTCTCTTTTATCGAATGGGCTTTGTGGAATGCTGCCGCAGATATGGAGAATTTTCAGCGCAATTTTTCAACTGGCGAAGTGGAAGTGGAAGGTTCGGTAATTTACCATAAAACCGAATACAAGGAGCGCCGCAACCATTATGCGTACTATTCGGTAAATGCGCCTCTCAAAGGCTTTGATACGGATCGTGAAACCTTTTTTGGCTTGTACAACGGTTTCGACGAGCCGCAGGTTGTTGCCGAAGGAAATCCTACAAATACGGTTGCCCATGGCTGGTCGCCTATCGCTTCTCATTGTATTGAAGTGGAACTTCAACCTGGTGAGTCAAAAGACTTGGTTTTTTTACTGGGTTATGTGGAAAATGCCGATGACAAAAAATGGGAAAGTAAGAGTGTAATAAATAAAACCAAAGCAAAGAAAACAATTGATCGTTTTGATACATCCGAAAAAGTGGATGCTGCTTTTGCAGAATTGCGTGCGTATTGGGATAATTTATTGAGCGTTTACAGCGTGAATTCCGGCGACGACAAACTGGATCGCATGGTGAATATCTGGAACCAGTACCAATGTATGATTACCTTCTGCTTTTCGCGATCTGCTTCGTTTTTCGAATCGGGGATTGGGCGTGGCATGGGTTTCCGCGACTCGAACCAGGATTTGATCGGCTTTGTACACCAAATCCCGGAAAGGGCACGCGAACGTATAATTGATATAGCTTCCACTCAATTTCCCGATGGAGGTTGCTACCATCAATACCAGCCCCTTACCAAAAAAGGGAACAACGAAATTGGCCAGGGCTTCAACGATGATCCAATGTGGCTTATTTTTGGTACAACAAGCTATATTAAAGAAACCGGGGATTTCGATATTTTAGATGAAGCTGTGCCTTTCGACAATAAAGCGGGCTCCGAAGTTTCGCTTTTCGAGCATTTAACCGTATCTTTCGATCACGTGATAAACAACCTTGGTCCACATGGTTTGCCATTGATTGGCCGTGCCGATTGGAACGACTGCCTA
Organism: uncultured Bacteroidales bacterium; assembly: GCA_903946925.1. Taxonomy (GTDB): domain Bacteria; phylum Bacteroidota; class Bacteroidia; order Bacteroidales; family UBA4417; genus UBA4417. The sequence continues at coordinate 13,645 of CAJAXK010000263.1, forward strand.
AACCTGAATTGCTTTTCGAACGACCCGAACGAAAGTTTCCAGACTACCGAAAACAAAACCGAAGGCAGCAAAGCCGAAAGCCTGATGATTGCCGGCTTGTTTGTTATTTACGGAAGGGATTATGTTGAGTTGTGTAAGAGGAGAGGCGTAACAGACGAAGCTTCACGCGCACAAAAGCATATTGACGCCATGGTTGAGGCCATAAAAACTCACGGTTGGGATGGCGAATGGTTCCTGCGTGCTTACGATTTTTACGGGCATAAGATTGGTTCGCACGAAAACATAGAAGGTAAAATTTTCATCGAATCCAATGGCTGGTGTACCATGGCCGGTATTGGTAAGGAAGAAGGGATGGTTACCAAAGCCCTAGATTCGGTTAAAAAATACTTGGACTGCGAACATGGGATCGTGCTCAACAACCCCGCTTTCACAAAATATTATATCGAATATGGCGAAATATCCACCTATCCGCCTGGATATAAAGAAAATGCAGGAATTTTCTGCCACAACAATCCATGGATTATGATTGGCGAAACGGTGGTTGGAAATGGCAACCGTGCATGGGAATATTACCGGAAAATCTGTCCATCGTACCTTGAGGAAATCAGTGAATTGCACAAAACAGAACCTTATGTTTATTCGCAAATGATTGCCGGTAAGGATGCTTTTAAACCCGGCGAAGCCAAAAATTCATGGCTCACAGGCACCGCTTCCTGGAATTTTTATACCATAACCCAATTTATATTAGGCATAAAACCTGATTACGATGGGTTAAGGATTGATCCTTGCATCCCCAACGATTGGAAAGGCTTTAACGTTACCCGCAAATTCAGGGGAGCGACTTACCAGATCGAAATCCAAAATCCGGATGGCAAATCGAAGGGCGTAAAATTTTTAGAGGTTGATGGGACAATGCAAACCTCAAATCTTATACCTTTGTTTGAGGATGGAAAGGTGCATAATGTGAAAGTGGTTTTGGGATAATTTTTCTTATTATTTCAAAAGTAAACGCACAAATAATGTTTCAAAAAAAATACAGACAAAACAGCCTCTATTTCAAACAAATTAATTAGCTCACCAAGACGAGTGGTTGGAATTCAAATAACTGAAAATATTGTTCTTTCCAATTGAGAAAGAAATTGATACAAGTAAATACCTTTAATTGTCACTAAACAAGTTGTAATGAAATTTCTTTGCATTTTATTTTTAGTTTTTTGGATGATGAAAGGAGCAAGTGCGCAATGGATTCAGCAGAATTCAGGAACTGTTAACACGCTCATATCTGTTTATTTTGTTAATTCTCAAAATGGTGTTGCAGTCGGCGATTCAGGGACAATATTGAAAACCAGCAATGGCGGCTCAACCTGGACTAAGATAATTTCCGGTACGAATGAAACCCTTTATTCTACTTCTTTCGCAAATGATACAATAGGATTTGCTGTTGGTCATACCACCACTCAAGTATCAACGATTTTAAAAACTGTTGATGGCGGAGCCTCTTGGTTCAATAGTTCGTTAGGTGCTCAATGGGGTTTTGAATCTGTCAGTTTTATTGACACTCAAAATGGGTATGCAGCAGGAGGGGGTGGTTCAATGACGTGGGATAATAATGGCAGTGTGTTTAAAACAACCGATGGTGGTGCAACATGGAACGAGGTTTTTAACAGAGGTTTTTATTGCTTTAACACATCATTTTCCACACCGGATACCGGCTTCGTACTCACATATCATGTTCTTCCTCCAAACTATGATGTATGGTATGAAATATCTAAAACTACTAATGGAGGCATATCCTGGGCCAATCATGTTATTGGAAATATAAATGAAACTATAGTTCGAAGCGTTTTTTTTACAGATTTAGATAGAGGATATGCATCTTGTGGCAATGGAGATATTCTTGAAACGACAGATGGCGGAATTACATGGACTAAAGTATCAACCGTAACAAACAAATACCTTCGATCAGTTTTTTTTACCAATGCATCTACAGGCTTTGCGGTTGGAGATAATGAGATATTGAAAACACGCGATGGAGGGGCGACTTGGGGCCATCAGGAAATGCCATTATCAGGTAATTTATTTTCAGTTTATTTCCCAAATGCTGACACGGGTTATTCTGTTGGCGATAGCGGTTTAATAATAAAAACTACAAATGGTGGTATGTTGAGCTTAGACGAAGAAATTACTTCTTCAAATTATCTGAAATTGTATCCTAACCCGACAGATGATAAAATCACCATTGAAACCAGCCTAAAAGGTGATGATTACTTATGGATATTAAATGCAAATGGTGTACAGAAAATAGAAAAACAGATTTCTGAACCTATAACTGAAATTGATATAAGAAACTTTCCAAAAGGAGTTTATCTTGTTCAACTCAGAAATAGAGTTGGTACTAAAACTGCTAAATTGCTTATAAATTAAGCTCTTGTATTACTGAAAATCTATTTTCTACATTCCTTCTGTCCTTGTCAATTGCCATGTTTAAAACAGTACCATAAATGAATAAACCAATCACAATTTTAAAACAACTGAAAATGGGTGAAAATTATAAAGCGGATAGCAGCCGCTACCAAACGATGAAATACAACCGCTGTGGCAAAAGCGGTTTGTTGCTGCCCGCTATTTCATTAGGCTTATGGCATAATTTCGGGTTTGCCGATAACTTCAACAATTCAAGGGAAATATTACGCGCTGCTTTTGATCAGGGCGTTACCCATTTTGATCTGGCCAACAATTATGGTCCTCCGGCTGGTTCGGCTGAAGAAGTTTTTGGTTCTATTTTAAAGAAAGATTTCACGGCTTACCGCGACGAAATGGTGATTACCTCCAAAGCCGGTTACGATATGTGGGATGGGCCTTATGGCGAATGGGGTTCGCGCAAATACCTCATTGCCAGTTGCAACCAAAGCCTGAAACGCATGGGATTGGAATATGTTGATATTTTCTACTCCCACCGCTTCGATCCCAACACGCCACTCGAAGAAACCATGATGGCTCTCGACCACATTGTAAAAAGCGGGAAGGCGCTTTACGCCGGCATTTCAAATTATTCGCCCGAACAAACCAGCGCAGCCATACAAATCCTGAATAAATTGGGAACACCCTGCCTTATTCATCAAGGGAGATATTCCATGATTGAAAGGACAGTTGAAAATGGATTGTTAGATGTTTTGGAAACCAATGGGGTTGGTTTTGTAGCGTATTCGCCACTGGCCCAAGGTGTTTTGACCGACAGGTATTTGAATGGAATTCCATCCGATTCGCGTGCATCGAAGGCTCATTTCCTGAAACCTGATTATATTACACCAGAGTTGCTTGCCAACGTAAGGAATCTCAACGAAATAGCATTGGAGCGGGGACAGACACTGGCGCAAATGGCAACAGCATGGCTGCTTCGCGATAACCGTGTAACTTCGGTAATTGTTGGTGTAAGTTCAGTGAAGCAATTGGACGACAATATTGCAACCCTGAATAATATTGTTTTTTCTTCCGAAGAAGAAGCTCGAATCCAATTGATTATTGATGCCATTCATTAAAAAATTACCAATTAGCCCAACAAACATGAAGAAAATATTTCTGTTTACTTCAATTCTGATCACCTTGTCCTCAATCAAAAGTGAATTATTTGCCCAAAGTGTTTCTGCAAAGGAACAGTGTATAAAAATGGGGAAAGGTGTTAATATTATTGGTTACGATACCGCTGTGTGGAAAGATTTCACCAAAGGCCGCTTCAAGGAAAAGTATTTTAAAATGATCAAAGATGCAGGTTTTTCAACCATTAGGGTTAACCTGTTCGCTTTTTCGGGAATGGACAGCAAATATAAGCTCAACCCGAAATGGCTCGAAACTCTTGACTGGGTTGTTAAAAAAGGTTTGGAAGCTAAGCTGATGGTAATCCTTGATATGCACGAATACACCGCCATGGCCGATGACCCCATAGCAAAAAAGGAAATGTTCATGTCGGTATGGCGGCAACTCGCCCCACGTTATAAAGATCAACCAAGCGATGTTTTGTTTGAGCTTTTAAATGAACCAAACCAAAAGCTTGACGTAGCTTTATGGAACCAATACCTTGCTGATGCCATAAAACTGGTGCGCGAAACCAACCCAAACCGCACACTCATAATCGGCCCGACCAATTGGAATGGTATAGAAAGCTTACCAACATTGGAATTACCAAAGGACGACAAAAACATAATAGTTACCGTACACTTTTACCACCCCATGCCTTTTACCCACCAAGGAGCCTATTGGGCCAAGGATTTTAAGGAATTGAGTGGTGTTAAATGGATTGGCACGAAGGAAGAAAAATCTGAGATTGAAACTAAATTGAAAGTGGCTGCTGACTGGTCGAAAGCAAATGGACGTCCGATTTTCTTAGGCGAATTTGGTGCTTACGATAAAGGCGATATGGATTCAAGGGCAAGGTACACTTCGTATGTGGCCCGTACTGCCGAAAAGTTTGGTTTCAGTTGGGCTTATTGGCAATTCGACAGCGATTTTATTGTTTACAACATCGAAAAAGAAACATGGGTGGATCCTATCCTAAACGCATTAATGAATAGGAAATAAAAATGATGGAGTCAAATCTTGATGTTTGCGTTACTGCAAGTATGAGATGTTTGTTACAAGCCAAATTAGGTTAAATAAATCCGTTCGGGCAAGTAAGGTTCCCAAGGCTGAGAGTGGCTGCCCTTCAGTTTAAGAGGATTATAGTTATGTTTACAAGTAAAATAAAACCATAAAAATGAAAACCGCAAACAGCAAACCATTAAGGGTATTTTTGCCTTACCTGTTTCTCGCAATTTTGGTCGTTATTGGTACCTCTGCTCAAAAATCAGGAGTGCTCAACCCCGACGAACCAACGGAAAAGAGGGTGAAAGAGCTTATCGGCAAAATGACCCTTGAAGAAAAATTAGGCCAACTGAGCCAGTTTTCAAATCCATACATCTCGACTGGTACAAGCGCGAGCCTCAAGCAGAATGAAAAGATTGACGATTACATTCGCCAAGGCCAAGTTGGCAGTTTCCTCAATATTTATGGAGCTGCAGAAACCGGGCGGCTTCAAAAAATTGCTATAGAGGAGTCCCGTTTGGGCATCCCGATTATATTTGGGCACGATGTTATCCATGGTTTTAAAACAATTTTCCCCATCCCATTAGGCGAAGCGGCAAGTTTCGATAGGGCTGTTTTAGAAAAAAGTGCCCGTGTAGCGGCCATCGAATCGGCGGCAAACGGTCTCAACTGGACTTTTGCCCCCATGGTTGACATTTCGCGCGACCCTCGCTGGGGAAGGATAATGGAAGGTGCCGGCGAAGATGTTTACCTTGGTTGCGAGGCTGCCAAGGCCAGGGTACACGGTTTTCAGGGCGATAACCTGGCCGATGCCAACACCATTGCGGCCTGTGCAAAGCATTTTGCCGCTTATGGGGCAGCAATTGGTGGACGCGATTATAACGCCTCCGATATGTCCGATCGTTTGATGTACGAAATTTACCTTCCTCCTTTTAAAGCCGCTGTTGATGCAGGTGTGGCTACCATAATGTCATCATTCAATACCAATGGTGGCGTGCCTGCCTCGGGCGATCACTGGCTCCAAACCGAGTTGCTGAAAAAACAGTGGGGCTTTAAGGGGTTTGTTGTTTCCGACTGGACTTCCGTAACGGAACTTTCCGATCACGGTATCGCAGAAACGCCTTACGATGCTGCATACTATGGTATTAACGCTGGCATTGATATGGATATGATGGGTAAATTGTATATTGACCATGGAAAAAAACTCCTCGATGACAAGAAAATCACCATAGCACAAATTGATGAAATGGTAAGTAGGGTCCTTACCGTTAAGTTTAAGCTGGGGCTGTTCGACAATCCATATCAATATTGCGATGTAAAAAAAGAAAAGGAGTTGACACTATGCCCCGAACATCTCGCAGCTTCGCGCGATGCAGCGAAACGTTCGATAGTAATGATGAAGAATGATAAAAATGTACTTCCATTGTCGAAAAACATCAAACGGATTGCAGTAATTGGCCCACTTGCAAATGATAAAGATGCACCCACAGGAAACTGGCGGGCTATGGCTGACACCAATTCAGCGGTATCGTTGTTGGAGGGAATCAAAACAGCGGTTGGTAACAAGGTTGAGGTTACCTACTCCGAAGGCTGCAAGCTCGCAACCCCTTATCCGTACAATTTTTTTTCGCAGGTTAATATCAATACCACCGACCGCAGCGGCTTTGCGGATGCAATTGCAAAAGCACAAAAAGCCGATGTGGTAATTATCGCTTTAGGCGAAGTAGCCATGATGAGCGGTGAATGTCGCAGCTATGCCGATATTTCGGTAAAAGGCCTTCAGGTTGAACTGCTGCGCGAAATAAAGAAACTTGGCAAGCCAGTTGTGCTCACACTTTTTACTGGCCGCCCATTGGTTTTAACCGATGTGGTTGACCTTACCGATGCCATATTGAATTGTTGGTTCCTCGGTTCCCAATCAGGAAATGCTATTGCTGATGTTTTATTTGGCGACTACAACCCATCCGGTAAATTGCCCGTTTCCTTTCCTTATCATGTTGGCCAAATACCTGTTTATTATGATCAGTTTTCAACAGGCCGTGCCCAAAACCCTGACCCTAACGGATTTAAAACACAATACCGCGACATCCCCAACGATCCGCTTTTTCCATTTGGTTTTGGCTTAAGTTATACTACATTCAACTATAGCAACCTAAAGCTGAGCAAGTCAACTATAAGCTTGGGCGATAGTTTAACCATCAAGGCAACTGTAAAAAACACAGGTAATTACGATGGGGAAGAAGTGGTTCAGCTTTATATCCGCGATGTGGTTGGCAATGGCGTTGTACGTCCGGTGAAACAGATGAAAGGGTTTGAAAAAGTAATGATAGGCAAAGGATCCAGCAAGGAAGTAACTTTTACCATCCATCCTTCGGATCTGGCTTTCTATCGCTTGGATAAAAAATGGGCACCCGAAGCCGGCAAATTCCAGGTTTTTGTGGGGACTTCATCCAATAACCTTCTGCTTAAAGGTGAATTCGAATTGGTTGATTAAGTCAGGGAAACAGGGCTTTTGGTTTTAAAAATTGAATCCACTCCGAAAACCAAAAAATGAAGAAAACGCCACTAAGACACTACGATACAAAGTTTCACAAAGTATTGTTTAGCAGATATATAAACTTAGTGACACTTAGAGGCTTTGTGCCTTTGTGGCGAAAAAAGACCTTTCGGAGTGGGCTCAAACCTTGTTTGGATTTTTACTGCCGAAGTTCATTTTGTTGAATAACCAATAGCAAAACTGCTTTATGAAAACCTTTACAACAATAATAGTCTCTGTTACAATTGCATTGTTTTTTGGTTGTACCCCACAAACAAGCGGGCTTTCGAATGGTGCTACCACATCTGATACTCTTGATCAAATCCTTGTAAACCAGGTTGGTTTTCTTCCCAATTCGGTTAAAATTGCATTGTTAAGGGTTAAAACCGAAACCTTCGATGTTGTTGATGTTAAAAGTGGAAAGGTAGTTTTTACCGGAAAACCTGAGGGTTTTAAATATTGGGAATTTTCGGGCGACAGTGTTTGTTCCGCCGATTTCTCGAAAGTTGTTGCCCCCGGGAAATACCAGATTTGTACTAATGGCAAAAAAGTTTGTTCACAAATTTTTGAAATAGGGGAGGGGATTTACAACAATTTGGCAAAAGCCTCCTTAAAAGCGTTTTACCTCAACCGTTCGGGGATGGAAATTACCAATGAATTTGGTGGGAAGTGGGCGAGGGCTGCCGGCCATCCTGATACGTCTGTTTTAATTCATTCGTCAGCAGTTTCCACAAACCGGCCCGAAGGCTTCAAAATTTCAAGTCCAGGTGGCTGGTACGATGCCGGCGATTATAATAAATACATCGTAAACAGCTCGATATCAACACACACTTTACTGCTTTTCTGCCAAATGTACCCCGAATATTGTAAACAATTTATTGCCAATATTCCTGAAAGCAGCAACAATATCCCTGATGTAATTGATGAGCTTTTGTATAACCTCCGTTGGATGCTTACCATGCAAGATCCCGATGATGGTGGCGTATATCATAAATTAACCAATAAATCGTTTTGCGGTTTTGTAATGCCCGATAAAGCAAATGAGCCAAGGTACGTAGTGCAGAAATCTACTGCCGCCTCGCTCGATTTTGCTGCCACCATGGCAATGGCATCGCGTGTATTTGCTAAAACTGATGTTGCTGAACTTACCGATCTGGGAAAACGTTGTCTTGTTGCTTCAAAAAGTGCATTTGCCTGGGCAAAAGCCAATCCGGCGGTTTATTATACCAACCCATCTGATATTTCAACCGGTGCTTATGACGATACGCGTATAAAAGATGAGTTTTTCTGGGCAGCAAGCGAACTTGCACTTGCAACTTCCGATTATTCACTCGTAACAAAAAAAACTCTTGATAATCAGGTTGTTTGCGTTCAATCATGGGATTCATCAGCCATGTTAGGAATAATATCTTTGGCACTGAGTAATGACCCTAAGGCTTCGGAACTTAAAACCCAGTCGCAAAAAATCCTGATTGGCTTTGCCGATCAATTGGTTGAAAAATCAGAAAGTTCACCATACAAAGTGAGCCTCGATTTCTATAAATGGGGAAGCAATTCGGATGTGGCCAACCAAGCAATAATTAAATTGGCCGCTTTTAAAATCAATAACAATAGCAAGTATTTGGTTTCTGCGCAGGGCGATGTTGATTATCTGCTCGGGCGAAATGCTACCGGTTACTGTTTTGTTACCGGATTTGGTGGGAAACAAGTTATGAATATACACCATCGCCCTTCGGGAGCAGATGGAATTGTGGAACCTTGCCCGGGTTTTTTGGCAGGTGGGCCAAATACAATTGTATTGACCGATTGCCCCGAAATTACCCGTAGCAATTTCCCTGCAAAATCCTTTTCCGATGCACAATGTAGCTACTCAACAAACGAAGTGGCAATTAACTGGAATGCACCGCTTTTCTTCCTGATGGGAGCAATGGATGCACTGAAAAAGTAAGAGGAAAAGTTTTCAGACTCTAGCATAAAAAACACCCCAAAATGAAACTTTCAAGAACCGACTTTATGAGAACTAAACCCGTTTTAATTTTATTTGCAGGGATTTTGATCACTTTGCTAAATGCTTGCAAAACCCCTGATACTGATCTTATTGACCAGAAAGTTGAAAAGTTATTATTGCAACTTACCCTCGAAGAGAAGGTTTCCCTTATACATGGAAATACGTATTTTACTACTCCCGCTATTCCCAGGCTTGGGATCCCTGCCTTGCACCTTTCTGATGGGCCTTGCGGAGTGCGTGAAGAAAATGACCCTTACAGTTGGAATTCTGCTGGCTGGCTCAACGACTCGACAGCCTATTTCCCGGCCCTTACTTCACTTGCCGCAACATGGAATACCGATTTGGCTACCGAATTTGGAACTGCTTATGCCGGGGAAGCCATAGACAGGGGAAAGGATATTATGCTGGCTCCTGGCTTGAACATACACCGTACCCCGCTCAACGGACGCAATTGGGAATATATGAGTGAGGATCCATTTCTAACTTCCCGCTTTGCTGTTAATTTTATAAAATCGACCCAGGCAAAAAGTATAGCTGTTTGTGCCAAACATTACGCCCTCAACAACCAGGAACTTGACCGCCTTACTATTAATGTGGAAGCCTCCGAACGGGCTTTGCGCGAAATTTATCTGCCTGCCTTCGAGGCATCGGTAAAGGAAGCGGGAGTGCTCAGCGTTATGGGTGCATATAATAAATTCAGGGGGGAATTTGCATGCCAGAACGTGTATTTGTTAAAAGATATCCTGAAAGGTGAATGGGGTTTTCGAGGCCTTGTAATGTCCGATTGGGGAGCAACCCACAGTACCATGGAAGCGGCACAAAACGGATTGGATATTGAAATGTTGCCATTACAAGGAACAAAAGATTCGTATTACATGGGACAGCCATTGCTTGATTCAATAAAAGCGGGAAAACTTAAAGCCGATGTGATTGATGATAAAGTTCGGCGCATACTTTATGTTATGGTTAAACTGGATATTATTGGTAAGTCGGAGCCTGATACAAGTGGGATGCAAGCTCGTTTGGGTACTCCCGAACGTGCAAAAACTGCCTTGAAAATCGCTGAAGAATCCGTAATCATGCTTAAGAATGAACAAATCCTTCCACTTAACTTTAACAAAATAAAAACGTTGGCCGTTATTGGCGACAATGCTGTGCGCAAACATGCCCGCGGCGGCGGAAGCACGGTTATAAAGGCTAAATACGAAATCAGCCCGCTCGAAGGTTTGCAAAAACAATTTAGCAATACGGTAAATATTAAATTTTCGCAAGGCTATAAGCAGTCAAAAGACCTGAAAACAGTTGACAAAGCTTTGATTGCCTTGGCCGTTAAAACAGCAGCAGCTTCTGATGCTGTAATACTGTTTGCCGGCCTCAACCACGAACCGGGCCTCGACAGCGAAGGTGCCGACAAACCCGATATGAAGTTACCTTATGGCCAGGATGAGTTGATAAAAGCTGTTTTAAAAGCAAACCCCAATACTGTTGTGGTAATTATTGCCGGTAGCCCGGTTGAAATGGGTGAATGGCTTGCCAATGCAAAAAGTTTGCTTTTTACCAGTTACCTTGGAATGGAAACAGGAACCGCTTTGGCCAAGATTTTATCGGGCGAAGTGAACCCTTCAGGAAAACTAACCTATACTTTGCCATACAAATTGGAAGATTCGCCAGCGCATCTTTTGGGCGAATATCCCGGGAAAACCGGAACAGTTACCTACAATGATGATCTTTTGGTAGGATACCGATATTTCGATACAAAAAATGTTAAACCTATGTTCCCGTTCGGTTATGGGCTTTCCTATACTTCCTTTGCGTATGCAAACCCAAAAGTAGTATTGGCAGGGAAAAATGAATCGCTTAATTGCACCATATCGTTCGATATATCCAATACCGGAAAAACTGAGGGAAAAGAGATAGCCCAAGTTTATGTTGGCGATTTGGAATCTGCATTGCCACGCCCGACAAAGGAATTGAAAGGCTTTGCAAAAGTTAGCCTTAAACCGGGCGAAACAAAAAATGTGAAAGTTACCCTGAACCAGCGTGCATTTCAATACTACGACCCTGCAAAGAAACAATGGGTGTTGGAAGCAGGCAAATTCGAAATACTTGTTGGATCATCCTCCCAAACCATTCTGCTGAAACAACAGGTTGAGCTTTAGCGTATTGTTTACAGGGGTAAGTCCATTTACAGCTTAATATTAATGGGTGTTTATTTATTCTTTACAACAGGATGAAACTATTCATGCCGTTGTAACTATTTGTTTGCCAAAGATTTACACTTGTTTTTAATTTCTTTGTAAAAGGTATTTGATCCGGTAGGCACTTTAGCCGTAATATAGGCAAGCCCATGCCCAACTCATCGCCACTGCTACCTTAACTGCCGAAACAGCTAGGTTTTAACTGAGCTCAACTGAGTTTATTATCAGTACTTTACTTGGAGTTACCTGTGCCTGCACGCTCATTTCCGTTGCAAAATAAATGAAGCATTTTATTCATCAGTATCAGGCTGCGGTTCGGCATTATAAAGGGTTTTTGTAAGGTTTGCCGGTTCATCAAATTTTTTATCAGCGATTGAGCTGTGGCTGGCACCTTACGGATGCAGCCACTATAAATCCTGTTGTGCCATTAATAAAGGTTTGAAACTATACAACTATCCATCAGTTACGTTCCCCTTATACTATTTTCCTGTTTATTCTTTCACCTCGCTCAAAGGGGGTTTGGGTTCGAAATAGATGTCCTCAAACTTTATTTTACCTGAATCGTTTACAACTAACATTAAGGATTGGTAAGGCTTGAAACGAAGAACAACCGGGATTGTATTTCCATTAAAACTAATAACCACGTTCCTTTTTATAGTGGATTCCTGAAATGATTGCCCGTAAGCTACCGGATAGCTTAGCTTTTCAGTTTTTGGGTTTGCAAAAAATATTTTAGCTGATTTTCCTTCGTTCCTGCACCAAAACAAAGGGATATTTTCACCGGATACCAATGGTTTTAGCTTTATTAATGCATGAAAATCACTGCTTACATTTGGCATTTCCCAAAGTTTATCCAATAAAACTGCAAATTCGGCCGATTTTATAAATCCGCTTTGGGTCGGCTTTTGCTTTATGCAGATAGGCACACCTTGTTGAGCTATTTGTAAAAAAGTTTTAAGTGTTTCTATATCAATAGATTTGGCATCAACGTACAGCAGTTTAAAATTCAGGTTATTTATGTTGAATGTTTTATTGCCAAAAGTTGCCTGTTTTAAAAAATGGGCATTTATCCATAAAGGCTGGTAACCTGCCAGTTCGGGATTGAAATGCTCGTACCTCATTTCGTAAGCCCCCCACGACCATTGCAATTGAAGCTCCTTTGGGTATTCCCCCGCAATCCAGGCATCCTCAAGGGGAAGATATACCGCCACATCCGTATAGGTATTTCCGAACCTCATTTTTTCGGAAACCTTGGCCATGTATTCGTTAAACTCAGATAATTCCTCAGTAAGTCCCCCTTTTTTGCCAACATGAACAGTTGCATAAAAATAGTTTGTGTCCACACCAATTGGGTTATAAGGCATTCCATGCCAGAAAATCTGGTTTACGCCCCTGGCAAACAAAGCATCGCAAACCAATTTTAAATCTGCGGTTTGCTCTTTCCTGAAGTGCTTTGCCGGAAACCCGTACATACAGGTAAATGTTTCGGAACTAACAATATTTTTGCCTGCAAGTGCAGCCGCCGACGAAACTATTTTGGTAAAATTAGGTTCGTAAAGCATGGCTTCTGTTTCGGGGACATCCACAGCGGAATATGCGCTTATAAGGTCGGTTGGCGCGCCCGAACATTGCACCCGGCTAAATGAACCAAGTTGGTGGGCTTTTTCTGTAAACGGGATATAAAATTCATCCAGTACTTTTTGCGAAACCAATTTCATGTAATCGTACCTCGGACCAGGGTTGTTAATGGAATAAATGCTATCCATATAAAGCCGGATATCGTAACCGAATTTCTGCCTGAAAACCGAATCAAAACCTTTTGTCCATAAGTGTTTTGATTCCACTTCCCAAGAGTCGCAAAACAATGCTGATTCCGAGCCTTTTAAAGCAGGAGCCAAGGCGTTTCCCATAACCTTGGCATATCGTTCAAACGCATATTTATCAAGGTGGTTCAAAACATTCCCCGTATCGGGATGTGTCCACGAAAGGCGCAAAGGTTGTTTAAAATCGGGGTTTCCCCAAATTTGGGTACGGTCGGCATTATTAACAAAAGTTCCGCCAAAAGGCCATAAGGTGCCGAAAGTAAAATCGCAGCCCAAGCCAATGCTGTCGGAATATTTTTTTGCATACACTACGGCCGATTGCCAGTCTTCGCCGAGCCAAGAATAACGGGCTGCATTAGGGTTGCGTTTAACAGGATAAATAAATGCAATTTCCACACCCCCAAAATTGTTTTTCTTCAGCCAATCCAATTGGTACTTAATATCTTCATCCTTAATTATTCCGGCAAACCACCACCAACGGGTATAGGGTTTGCAACTTTGGTAGGGGGTAAGTTTGGCTTGAATGGTATTTGTGTCATATTCTGTTTTTAACAGAGTGTCGGCTACGCATTTGGGCGAAGACGGAATTGAAATTGTTTTCGGATTTATACTATTTCTATTGGCTATTGCAATCAATCCAATCAAAATAAGAGGAAGAAAAATCAGGGCTTTTTTCATTTCAGGAACAATTGTTAGCAAATCCGATATTGGGTTTGGGAAATAAATTGCAGTTTTAGGTTCTAAAAATAAAGCTGAGGATGAGCCCACTCCGACAAATTTTTTTCGCCACAAAGGCACAAAGCCACTAAGTTTTACGAAATATATGGTTTTGATTAACAACACTCTGTGTACCTCTGTGTTCTCCGTGCCTCCGTGGTTTATATTTAGGTTTTCGGAGCGGACTCAATGCTGAAATTATAAGTCCATAAAAAAATCGCAACCGGGATATGTTAAATGTGAATTGGGTGCTTATTTTTTTTCCGAAAAATCATCGGTAAGCATTGTTTTTAGACCTGAGGCTTTAATATCGAGCGCGAGCTCCCCATTGCGGCAGTACGAAATACGGCCTGTTTGCTCCGAAACTATTATTGCAACCGAATCGTTTTTTTCGGTAATTCCAATTGCTGCACGGTGCCGTAAGCCAAGTTCGATAGGCAAATCCATTTTGCCCGAAACGGGGAGTATGCAGCGTGCGGCGGTCAACCTATTTCCGCTGATAATTACCGCACCATCGTGCATTGGATTATTTTTATAGAAAATACTTTCGATAAGCTGATCTGAAATCAAGGCTTCCACAGCTAATCCAGTATCTTTAAACTCAGAAAGATCGTTTTTTCGAGCAATTACAATAAGCGCACCTGTTTGCGAATGCGACATTCGGTGGCATGCCTGTACAACAGGATCTATATCGGCGAGGTTACTGTTTTCGAGTTGGAGTTTTGAAAATAATGATTTAAACCTGTTCCTTGTCAGGAAACCCGGTGAGCCTACAGCAAGGAGGAATTTTCGGATTTCAGGCTGAAAAACTACGATAAAAGCAATAAATCCCACCGATGTAAATGCGCCAAGTAAGTCGCTTAATAAATCCATTTGTAGCGATTTTACCAATCTCCAAATCACAAAAATAGCGAGGATGCCGAGGAAAATATTTACTGCGGCAGTGCCTTTAAGTAACTGATAAAGAGAAAATAGTAACAATGCGACCAAAAAAATATCGATCACATCGAGAATCCTAACCTGGAGGAAAAGGGGAATAAAAACGCAAGTCATTAAAGTGTGTTTGTGAAAAATGCAAATATACTTACTGCTGGTTTAAAATTGAATAAAAATTTCGCCAAACGCTGATAAAACAAATTAAAATGCTGATTTTCATTAATCCACAATCTGTAATTGGTTATTGGTTACTGGGTTTTTGGGTTAATGGTTATTGGGTTAATGGTTATTGGCTCCACTCCGCAATCCGAAATCCCCAATCCGCAATCGTAAATGGTTAATGGGTTAATGGTTATTGGCTCCAATCCCCAATCCCCAATCCGCAATCCGCAATCCGAAATCCCCAATCCGCAATCCGAAATCCGCAATCCGAAATCCGCAATCCGAAATCCGAAATCCGCAATCCGAAATCCCTCACTTCCCCTCAAGCATCCCCGCCAAATCTATCACCTGAACCGCTTCTTTAACATCGTGAACACGCAAAATATCGGCTCCATTAACGATTGATAACAAATGCAGTGCCGAAGTAGCTGGCAAACAATCAGCAGGTGTGATATTGAGCAATTTGTAAATCATTGATTTCCTGGATAGCCCAACCAAAACAGGGCATCCGAATTGTTTGAAAGTATTAAGCTCGTTGAGCAACTGATAATTATGTTCAATGGTTTTACCAAATCCAAAACCAGGATCTATAATAATTTCTTTAATTCCGGCTTCAGCAGCTTCGTTTAGCTTTTGCCCGAAAAATTCACAAACCGAGTCTGTAACATTCTTATATTCAGGGTTCAACTGCATGGTTTTTGGCGTTCCTTGTATGTGCATCAAAATATATGGAAGCCCGGTTCCGCCAACTGTTTTCAATAATTCTGCATCCATGCTTCCTCCCGAAATATCATTTATTATGCCTGCACCGGCATTGGCTGCAAGTTTTACGACTTGCGAACGGAAGGTATCAACCGAAAATGTCATTTTTGGATAGCGGTTTACAAGTACTTCAAGTACCGGGATTAACCTGCTAATTTCTTCCTTTTCCGGAACAAAATCAGCTCCCGGACGGGTAGAAACTGCTCCCAAATCTATAATGGAAGCACCTTCGGCAATCATTTTTTCGGTCTGCGAAATACAGGAATCGGTATTTGTATAATTACCACCATCAAAAAACGAATCCGGCGTTAAATTTAAAATGCCCATTACCAAAGGTTTATCAATTATCAGCACATTATTGCCGCAATTTAGGGTTCGGTTTCCGGGAAAAGGTGTAATTTTATCACTCCAAAAAGCCATGGTTTCTTGTTTGAAATCAACAACAAAGTTATTGATAATATGCCTGAAAAAACTTTTCAACAGTACGATAATGCAATTGGCACCTGCCGAAGCGTGTTTATTTCCAAAATGCAGGATTACGGGACAGCTTGGCGCATTTTACGAACAACGTCTATCACCGACCAGATATTTATTAAAGCCAGCCGCATCCGCAGTATTGAACAAAAAGGCGAAAGCAAGGTTGACGAAGGGATTAGGCCAGAGTTTGTAGGCATGATAAATTATTCGGTTATGGCCTTGATTCAGTTGGAGTTAGGCTCGGCTATCGAACCGCTGATGGATGCTGAAATAGTTGGTGCCAAATACGACGAATTTATTTCGGTTGCCCGAAACCTTATGGCCGACAAAAACCACGATTATGGCGAAGCCTGGCGGCAGATGCGCATCAGTTCGTTGACTGACATCATTCTTATGAAATTGTTGCGGATCAAACAGATAGAGGATAACCAGGGCTTGACAATCATGTCGGAAGGACTTGATGCCAATTTCCTCGATATAATTAATTACTCAGCTTTTGCGCTGATTATGTTAGACCAACAAAACTAATTTGTTATGAAATGGATTGCCAATATCAGCAGGATCCTAATTGGGATTGTTTTTGTGTTTTCCGGATTTGTAAAAGGTGTTGACCCACTTGGCACTGCCTACCGGCTCGAAGATTACTTTATTGCCTTCAATTGGGAGTTTTTTATCCCGGCGGCCCTTTTCTTTTCCATCCTACTTTGTACCATCGAATTTTTGGTTGGTGCAATGATGTTGTTTAACCTAAACCTAAAATATTCGGCGTGGTTACTGTTGCTGATGA
>CAJAXK010000264.1 GCA_903946925.1 uncultured Bacteroidales bacterium
TAGCTGCAATTGGTAAAAATCCTGGTCAATTGGGTTTTGATATTGATGTGAGGAATATGATTATGTCGAGCAGGGATATGCTGGTTTACAAAACCTTGGCTGGCAACAATCCAGAAATAAATAAGTATTTGGCCAACAATATTTCTATGGATGGCAAACTGAAGGGCAAAGTTTCAGATTTTTCAATTGAAAACCTGAATTTAAAAACTTCCGGAATAAAACTATCAACTTTTGGACGAATTGCCGGACTTCCCTCAACCGACCAGCTCCATGCTTCAATTAACCTTAAAGAATTTAGTGGGACAACTAAAAATTTATCAAAGTTGTTGCCCAAAGGAAGCATCCCTCCAAACATTGCTGTCAACGAAAGTTTCAACCTTAGAGGGCAAATCCAAGCAAACAAAACTACATATACATTCAAACTTTTAATGAAAAGCAGTTCTGGCAACCTAATGCTCGATGGAAATGTTAAACAACTTGCAGATGCCAATAAATTTTCATATACCGTTCACGCCCAGTCTGATGGCTTGTTGGTGGATAGGATTATAATGGATACATTGTTTGGAACTACTGTTTTTGATATACGCTTAAAAGGAAAAGGGATCAGCTCCGAAACTGCCGAGGCCCAAGTTCAAGCCATAGTGCCTATGGTGCATTTTAGAGGATACAATTACCAAAACATTGATTTCGGTGCAGAAATTTCAGCCTCGGTAATTGATGCCATTTTAAACATTAACGATAGTGCCATAAATACCCAAATTGCCGCGAAATATTCGCTCGAAAGCTTAAGCCCATTGCTGAAAGCTGATGCAGAGATTCGCAATATTGATCTGCAACAGCTTGGTTTTATTGCAGATACATTAAAGGTTAAAGGAAAGTTGGTTGCTGATTTAACCAATATTGATGCAAAACATATAAACGGTACGATACTTATTCCTCATATTGAAATAACAAAAGGCTTGAATTTTTTCAAACTTGATACTATCAGTATTGTAGCTGTAAACGTTGATTCTATTCAAAACATTGCAATTAAATCCCCATTCCTGAACATGAGCCTCGATGGATATTATGAAATGGATGTGCTCCCTGATGTTGCCCAAAACCTACTGATTGATTATTTCACCGTTTTCCCCCCAACAGGAACAGTTTTTAAGCCAGCGTATGCAAAACTAAAAGGTGAACTACGTTATCATCCCATAATGCCCGCTTTTGTTCCAGGTTTTAGCTTTACTAAAAGTATAAAATTTGGGAGCATTGTTAATACTTCTGAAAAAGATTTGATGTTGGCTTTTGCCGTGC
Organism: uncultured Bacteroidales bacterium; assembly: GCA_903946925.1. GTDB lineage: Bacteria > Bacteroidota > Bacteroidia > Bacteroidales > UBA4417 > UBA4417. Next base: position 1,300 of record CAJAXK010000264.1, read on the forward strand.
CTTCGGCTACATACAACGATTTCATTATAGATAGCACAATTTTTGGCATCCGCACAATAAACGATACTCTAAAATATGAACTGTACTCGGATGGGCTAAGGAACCCTTCGTTCACTTTGAACCATTCATTGATTGAAGGATCCGCCAAGGATGGAGTGATTAATTGGGGTATTAAATTAAGTGACCAAAACGATTCCTTAAAATACCACCTTGTTGGGAATGTGGTTAACGACACCACAAAATTTGTACTGCATTTAAATGAAGGTCAGACTATTAATGCCGAAAAATGGAATGTAAACCCCGACAATAAAACCGAATACACAAAAACGGGGAATATCCACACAAACCTCGCATTGGGTTGTGGTGAAAAGCAATTAGCCCTTCAATCGGCAACATCGGAAAACGGATTGCCTTTAGATTTGAAATTAATTGATTTTCCAATCTCCACAATTACAAAAATTGTTTCGTCCGATACTGCCATTGCGGCAGGAGTAATAAATGGTACTGCTAGCATAATAAGTTTTGAGCCTTTACTTTTTACATCCAACATTACTGTTGATAGCTTCAAAACATACGATGTGGCAATTGGCAATTTGAGTATAAAAGCATACAATGAACAAGGTGTTGGATATTTGGCCAACGTTAACCTGATCGGAAGCGAAAACGATGTTAAACTCAGCGCAGCTTATTCGGATGATGGACTATTGAAGGGGGAAGTTGGAATCAGGAAATTGAACTTGCAAATACTTGAGCCCTTTTTAAACTCGATGCTAAGCGAATTGAAAGGAAGCGTAAACGGAAATATAGATTTTGGCGGAACTATAAAAAAACCGGTCCTTAACGGCGAATTGAATTTTGATGGGTTAGAAGGCAAATACAAGGCTTACAACACTTTTTTCAAGATACCTGAGGATAAGATTAAACTAAACAGTAATGGGATTTTGCTCGATGGGTTTACTGTTTTGGATAGTTTAGGAAACACAGCCAAAGTAACTGGTCAGTTGAATACTTCCGATTACAGAAATTTTAATTATGAACTAATAGTTAAAACAGATCATTTCCTGGCTTTGAACCATAAATCGATGCCAGAACAAGAATATTACGGGCCAGCCTATTTTACCTCCAACTTATTCATTTCCAGCAAGAATGATATACTTACAGTAAAAGGGGCAGTTAAAGTGGACGAAAAATCAGTGTTGAATGTTGAGTTGGGCAGTATTGATACATCCATTTCTGTTAACAATGGAGTTATAGTTTATGTTGACTCCTTGCAATTGGCCGACAGTGCCGTGGTTAATGCGTTAAAAACTGAACTGCAAAAACTTGCGCCCTCAGTAAAAATCGGGTTGGCAATCAACCTTGAGATGACCAAAACTTCAAAGTTGAATATTTTTCTTGATAAGACGGGTGGTGATTTTATGAAAGTTGCTGGCGATGCCAACTTAACAATCAACCAGCAACCCGGTGGACAAATGATCATGCAAGGGAAATTCACCATTGACAATGGGGAATACCAACTGACCTTAAGCCGGATAATAAAGCGGAAATTTACAGTTGAGAAAGGAAGTTCAATACAATGGAACGGGTCGCCAACGGATGCTGAAATTGATTTAACCGCATTGTACAATGTTGAAACAACCGCTGAGGCAATTTTGGCAGGTTCGCAAACTTCCAATAAAGGAGCATACAAACAAAGCCTGCCTTTTGAAGTTTATCTCATTTTAAAGAAAAAACTCTTGCAGCCGGCCATCAGTTTTAAACTCGATATGCCTGAAAAAGAGCAGAATGCTTTTTCGGGGGTAGTTTATGCAAGGATAAAACAAATAAACCTCAACGAATCGGAACTTAACAAACAGGCTATGGGTTTGCTTATATTAAACCAGTTTATCCCTCAGGATCCCCTTTCATCCGGATCGGACGAAGCATCCATAACACTTTTTGATTACGAATCTGTTGCGCGGAGTACTGCCGGAGCCATTGTGTCGCAGCAATTAAATTCACTCATTTCGTCGAGGATAAAAACAGTGGATATCAATTTTGAACTTGATTCGAAAGCCGATTACACCACAGGTGAAAAAACCAATGCCACCGACCTCACTGTTAACATGAGCCGCAGCATGTTCAACGACCGGTACACAATTTCCGTTGGCAGCACTTTTGCCCTCGAAGGTTCTGAGCAGCATAAGCAGAGTGCATCGGGATTAGCGGGCAATTATTCGGCCGAATACAAAATAACCAAGGATGGGCGCTACAGGTTAAAAGCGTATCGCAAAGACCAGTATGAGTCTGATAATTCAGGGCAAGTTATACAAACGGGAGTAGCATTGGTACTTTTTCTTGATTTCAACAAATACCGTGAGATTTTAAGAAAGCAGCAAAACGAACCAACAAAATGATAAAAACAAGCCGAAAGGCATCAATTTGGTTTAAGTTATGTATCATATCAACTTTGTTGGTCGTAGTATCTTCATGCAATATTTACAGGTATGTGCCCGAAAAAGATCATCTCTTTACTGGTTCAAAAATTAAATTTACTTCCGAAATCGAGAATGAAAGCGATGTGAAATCGGCCTTGCTTTCTAAAACCTGGCCAGCACCAAATCAAAAAATCGTACTGCTTCCACTCCCGTTGATCAGCTACAGCATAAGTAAACCTACAACAAAAAAAGGCCTCAATTATTTGCTGCACCAAAGTTTCGGGGAACCGCCTGTGCTCATCAGCCAAACCAAACCTAATGATATGCGCAGAAGGATGCTTTCGCAAATGCGTGATATGGGATTCCTAAAGTCCATAATCCGGGATACTATTGTCCTCAACAAAAGAAAGGGTGAAATCCTTTTCACGATAACCCCCGGCGAAAGATATTCCATCGATACCTTGATTTTCCCATCCGATAGCAGTAAGTTATCAAAAGCAATAGCATCAACATCCCAACAAACCCTATTGGTAAAAGGCACTCCGTTTACACTCGAAAACATAATGGCTGAAAGGGAACGGATTGCAATGGAGCTTAGGAACATGGGGTATTTTTATTTCATCCCCGACTTTATCTCGGTGGCGGCTGACACAAACCACAACAACCATGTTTATACCCAGGTTGTAGTTAAACCAGCCCTGCCTAACGAAGCCAGCAAAACATATAAGATACGCAACTTTACTATTTATTCGAACTATAGTTCCGACCGCGATTCGATTTTACACAAAATACCAATAAACCAAGAAGACGGTTTTAAACATGTGGACACGCTCCCACGTTTTAAACCAGTACTTTTCAGGCAAAATATATTGCTGAAAGAAGGGGATATTTACAGTTATACAAACCAGAGAACAACAGTGCAACGAATGGTTAACCTGAATAATTTCAAGTTTATCAATACAACCTTTACACTTGCCGACAGCACCGCAACCCCATCCCTTGATGTCGAACTTTATCTAACCCCTTACACCCGAAGGTCGCTGCAAGCTGAAATTGGTGCATATTCCAAATCAAATAATTTTGCCGGTACAGAAGTAAAGCTAAAACTGACAAACAGGAATTTATTCCACAAAGGCGACCATATAGACTTGGATTTATCTGGAGGATTTGAAAGGCTTGTAAAAAGCAAAAACAATGAGTATTATTCAAACCAAAACGTTGCAGGCGCATTAAATTTTTACCGGCCTGTTTTCTACATACCCTTTAAATTAAGGCGGATTGATTCGGACTTTATTCCAAGAAACAGAATATCAGCAGGTGCTGAGTATTTGCGAAAGCCCAAGCTTTACACCGCCCGTTCGGTGAGGGTTTCGTTCGGTTATCTTTGGAAAACAGGTGAAAATTGGGAGCATATTTTTGATCCATTGGTAATTAACCTTATAAACCCAACAAACATTACACCCGAATACGACAGCACTTTGGCCGCTGACCCTAACCTTGCAAAATCCTTCGAAAAACAATTTATTGTTGGTGGCGAATACACGCTTAATTACAGCAGTACCCTTAAAAACACCTCAATCTTTAGGTTTAATAATAGTACATCAATAGGGCTTTCGGGCAACCTGCTGAGTCTTTTCGTGAAACCGGCAAGTATAAGCGGAGACCAGGAAGATTTTCTTGGCATACCTTATGCCCAATACCTATTGGCAAGCAACGATTTTAGGGTTTACATGAAATTGACGAAAAGAATAAACTGGGTAAACCGGTTGTTTTTCGGTTACGGATATTCTTACGCCAACAGTGAAATAATGCCGTACCTAAAACAATTTTTTATTGGTGGGAGCAATAGCCTTCGGGCTTTTCGCACTGGTACTTTAGGGCCTGGAAGCTATACCGACTCCTTGATACAGTCGCAGGCAGTACAAGCCGGCGAAATAAAATTTGAATACAATTCGGAATTTAGGTTAAAGCTTACAAAATACCTTTTTTCTGCCCTCTTTGCCGATGTTGGGAATATTTGGTTCAGAAAAGAGCAGCCTGATGCTCCCGGAAGTGGTTTTACCCGAAACTGGCATAAGGAATTAGCAGTAGATGCTGGTATTGGCCTGAGGATAGATGCTAATATTATGGTAATACGGCTTGATGTAGCCATTCCGCTTCGGATCCCATCCTTACCCGAAAATCAACGCTGGGTTATAAGTGATGTTGATATCGGCAGTAAAACCTGGCGAAAAAACAATGTGGTTCTCAATATTGCTTTTGGGTATCCTTTCTAACCTAATTTATACACAAACTTTATAGGACACTGATAATACTGATGTTACGGATTAACACTGATAAAGACAAAAATCCGTACAAATCCGTTGGATCTGTGTCATCCGTGTTTAATTACCATCGAGTGGTGAATTATTCAGGCTAAATTGCCTTTGCAAAACCATGCGTTAGAATGGGTAACCGATAGCAATATTCCATAAAATGTTATCGCGCCGCCACTCTTTGTCCCCTAAGTTTATATCCTGTATTACCCATTGTTGCCCTTCGGGCATCGAGGGTTTGCGCATTGGGACTGCCAAATCGAAACGAAGCAAAATAATATTAAAATCGAAACGGAAGCCATATCCTGCACCAACAGCCAATTGATTGTAAAACGTATTTTTATCAAACTTGCTTCCAGGCCGCTGAGGATCTTCGTTCACAAGCCAAACATTACCTGCGTCAACAAACAAAGCACCCTTAAAACTCTTGTAAATATCAAAACGATACTCAATACTCGATTCAAGAGTAATATCACCGGTTTGATCAACATACGCACTTGTTGCACTATCGGGAGGGGAATAAATTCCAGGACCTATCGCTTTCGAAACAAATGCCCTAATATTATTGGGTCCACCAACGTAAAATTGCTTGATATATGGAATTGTGGACGAGTTTCCGTAAGGCAGTCCAACCCCGGCAATAAACCGGAAAGCAATATGGTGTTGCGGGTTAGGCATGTAATAATACCTTATTTCGTTGCGCAGCATAACAAACTGCGAATAAGCCATCCCAAGAAGTTCGTGTTGATTTTCGGGGGTAGGCCGTGATCCTGTAAACGCTGTTGTAAGCAGGCTGGTTAGGTTTCCGGAAAAATCAAGATTTTCGTTAAGATATAAACTGTGTTTGCTGTTCCATAATTCGATGCGCCGGTGTATAAAATTAAAACTGGATCCAATAATAAACTGTTCTTCAAAACTCTTCTGAATAGAAGGATTTTCTTGCAGGAATTGGTCAAATTCGTCAGATGATTTAGCAAGGTTTGTATAACTAATATCGATAGGGTTAACCTGAAAAGAAATATAATTTCCTGTTTTCCAGTTATATCCAAGTGAGGTGTAGAGTGATTGAAGTTTATAAAGACCAACTCTTGTATAATCGCCAAACCCGGCTGTTACAACTGTTTTGGGTGCCAGGAACAGGGAAGTGCCTTTTTTAATATTAAATGGGGCGAATACCGGAAGTGTAAGGGAGGCATCAAGTGTAAGCTGGTACGCATAATCCCCTTGCGTTGAACCACTGTATTGCCAATCGAAATAGCCGCCTAAAGTTACTGACAGCAATTCGGCCCCTCCGAAGATATTGCGGTTTTTATAGTTTAAATTGAAACCTGGACCAGCATAATTGTTTGATTTTAGGGCTGCATTCATTTCTGCACTAACCGAGATTTTGCTTGTTGGGGTTAAGAATAAATTCGCATTCATCAAGTCCTTTTTCGATTCATCAACAGTAAAACTTGCCGATGCAAATTTGTAGATTCCCAATCCCATAAGGCGCTGTAGGGTGGCATAATGATTTGCGCGTGAATAAAGGCTGTCTTTTTCAAAAAATACCTGGTTAAGGATGGTGGCTGGCTTAAACTGATGCTTTTCGGAAACATAGAAAAAATTACCTGTTTTTAATGTATCGGGATGGTAATCTTTAAGTGAATAATCATCTAAAATGTAAATGTTATTAAACCTGAATGCGGTAGTAGCTTCTTCCGGAATTTCTGGTTTTATATAGAGCCAAGTATTGATTTCCTTATTTCCTGCGTTGGTGTCAGCAGTAAAAAGCAGATAATCGGCCCTAAAATAAAAGTAGCCCTTATCCAACAGAAGTTTGTTTATACGGTCGCGTTCGTTTTCAAAATCTTTCAGGTAATACACTTTCCCTGGTTTTAGAATTGATTTTGATTGAAACGTACCAATATCACCTTTAATCCCAATATTGCTTGCCGGATATTTACTTTCTTTCAATTTGTATGGCTGATTGGCCGAAACAAGAAATAATACTTTAGCCGTCTTTCCCTTTTTTATAACCTGAAAATTCGATTTGGCATCAAAATTACCACGGTTGTACAAGCGGTTTTCGATGGCTGTGTTGTATTCGGTCATGTTAATTTTTTCGAGCAATACCGGTGGTTTGGCCACTTTGTTTTTAAGCCAATGCTTGAAACCTTTCGGCTTTTGAGGGACTTTCATCATGCTGTATAGGCAAAGCCTGGGGCGCATCCAAAGAAATTTCTTATTTGGTTTCACTGTAAAAAGTCCATTAAGTTCTTTTCTCGTGTCGAACCAATGTGAAATCAACTTCGTTGAATCAACTTTCAAATCGTAGCCTGTATATAAAAAACTTCCATCGCCAACACTCTTTAACCCTGTGCAGCTTGTTAACAGCACCAGCAAAAGTGTATTGATTAGGAATAGTTTAAATATTGTGGCCTTTTGGAACATGCCGGATTTGGTTATTGGTTATTGGTTATTGGTTATTGGTTATTGGTTAATCCGAAATCCGAAATCCGAAATCCGAAATCCCTTACACTATTTCCCTATTTTTCAGTCTTTGCCTCCCTCCTCTTCTTCTTTTTCAGGGTTTCAAATTCTTTCGTAAACATCAGGGCTATGCCGCTGCTCACAATATCGCCATCAAATAAATCGTATGCAGTTTGTGAAAAAGCTTTCATTTTATATTCGCCATCTTCTGTAAGCTTATATGTTACAGCTACTTCACCTGAGTTGTGATCGGATGAAGTTGGGGTGGTATTTTTATTTCCACTCAAATCGAATGAACTTTGGGCTTCAATTGTAACACGTTCGTTAAATAATTTTTTGGATACCTGAACATCGAGTTCGGTTGTTGGGTCGCTCGAACCTGTTGTGCCATCGTCAAAAGTTGTCAATCCAAAATTTACATCAACATTATGTATAAACTTGCTCGACATGTTGTTCATTTGCCCGGCAAGTATGCCGTTCACGCTGTTGCGTGCGGCAGTGGAGGCAATATTTGAAGGCGACCCTCCTGTTGACGTTGGATTATCAGCAATAAAACCACCGGTTACAAGCAGAGCAAAAACTTGTTTGTTCAGGTCGTCAGTACGATCCCCACCATTCAATTGGCTGAGCTTTGATGCAATCATTGAATTGGCTGCCAGATATTTATCTGCCAAAGTGATATTGAAACTTATTTGCGGCTGAGTTAGGAAACCAAGTATATTTAATTTCACATCATACGGAAGGCGTTGCTTGAACATGTTTTTTTCAGTCTCGCTCATGGTTGTGGATTCATTGGCCATAAGAGCGGTTGATGGGGTTGTAACTGTATGGATAGCACTAATATTTACATCGGCATCTTTGGGATTCCCCGTCCATGAAACCGTACTGCCGGGAACAATTATAAATGTTTTTTTCACAAGCTTATAAAATGACAACTCATAAAGTCCTGATTTTACTTCATAAACCCCAACTATCGACTGCTTCCCAGCCCTATCAACATTCATTTTTAGGTTTGCGCTTCCACTTAGGGTTAAATAATCCCCTGATTTTGGATCCACGTCAACCGTAAATTTTGCATTTGGGTCAATAGCAAGGTCCACGGAAAGGTTAATGCCCGAAATCTTCGACATGATCGAATCGGCAAGGGACGCAGCTTCCTTTACAACATAAATGGAATCATACCTTTGATCAGGTGCAAGAAAATTTACAATCCCTTCTGATTTATAAAGCTTTAGGTTGCTACCGGGCAAGGCATAAGTTAGGTTTGTGGCACTATCAATTTTAATTTTAGCCTGTATATCAGGATTTTCCATGTTCCCTTTTAACCAAATATCGGTTGCAAGCGAAAGTTTTCCATAAAACAGTTTATTGTCGGCTAAAGTACTGTTCATTGGCTGGAAGTCGTTGGTTATCAAATGCAAATCGAATTCATAGCCACTAAAATCAGTAATTTGGACATCACCGTTTACCGATAGTTTTTTTGTCTGCGAATCTTCAACTACAAAATCGTTAAAATGAATGCCCTTATTATCAAGTTGTATTTTCTCATCCTCAATCTTTGCAAGAAAATTCAGGCTATTTACTTTAAACTCAGTTTTATCAAATCCTATAAACCCGTTAATTTCGGGATTGCTGGCTGTTCCTTTTAATGTTATTTGCGAATTGATTTTCCCGTTCATTTCGGAAAGATTACCAAATGTGAATTTTTCAATCCTTTTAAGGTCAGAAATATTTAGTGTGGCTTCAAGGTTCAAAGCGGGAATTCCCGACAGGTGATCAATATTTCCATTGACGCTGAGCTTGTTCTGCTCATAAACTATTTCAGAATTTATGTCCATTTTGTCGTTGGTGGTTTTAATTTTAAAAAGCATGTTGCCGGTCAATGTATCGCGGATCAACAAGCTATCAATTGTAAGATTTGCGCTGATAAACTGCTCTTGCCCAGGCAAAGGAAAATCAACTTCACCAGACAGATCCCCTTTTATTGGTTTATTATATTTTTGAAAATCAATAATATTTACCAAATTTTGAATATCGAAGTTGGTAAAAGACAGCTTTCTGTTGTTTTGGTCTGCTTTAAAATCTATCCTTTGATTATCCTTGGAAAAATCAAATTTTTGTGCCGAAATTTTGTTCTGTCCCATTTCGAGCAAGTTATTATCATCAATATGCCATGAACCACCATCAAGCACTAGCCCTTCGGGGAGAAACTTAATTGTAAAACCATCCTCTTTCATCTCAATTTGGTTTGCAAACAAATATCTTGGTTTTTCAACCGAATCGAGAACGCTGAATTGGGATGTAATTTTTCCACTATTTATTTGCTCAATTACCGAAATATTTTTAATTTGAATTGAACTGTTACTTATTTTATCTAACTGTAATTGAATTGCTAATTCTTGATTTTTACCATTTATAACCAGGCTGAGCGAATCAAAATTAATATTAGAATAAACAGCTTTAGGCATTTGCAATTCTGCATTTAATTCATTATTATCGCTTAAATATCTGCCTTCCAATTTGCTTACAAGCAGTGTGTCGAGGCCAGGAATCAAACCCGAAATAATATTCTTTGGAATATGTAAGTCTGCTTCAAAATCGAGGCGCTTGCCTAATTGCAATTGACTGGAATCGGGAATTCCAAAATATTTTTTATAGGCTGTAAGCAACACATTCTGAATATGTTGAGGTTCTATATTTCCATGAACAGTTCCATCAACAAAATCCGAATTTAATGAAACAGTTAAACTGTCAACCGAAGAAATTGCATTCACATTAAATATTTCTATTGGTAGTTTAATAGTTTCACTTTTCAGTACTGTATTTGCAAATTCGAGTTTTGCTTCCGAACTGTTCAATCCAGCATAATTAAGTTCTGCCTTTAAATTTGTTGAAAAGGAAATATTTTTGGGGCTAAGATTAAGCATTTGCAAATCTATATTTGCAACCTCACAACGTGTATAATATTTTTGAAGTTCATCGCCTAAATTGGCCTCGGCACTAAGTCGGAAGCTAAAATTTGTATCTGTCGAACTGGCCTTGGCAACTATTTGGTTTCCATTTATCCCAGTTTCTACATGAACATCGTGGTACAAATAACCATAGAATTGTGCCTTTTCGATGTCAATATTTGTTGAACCCAAAAGTGGCCCACCAATAATTCCCGAACCGGCTGCAACGCCTGTAAAACTGCAATCTCCAAGCAAGGTGTCGGAAATAATGCGGCCAGCTAAAATGTTTTGGGCCTTAAATCCAATGTTAAGCGAATCGCTTTGCCCACCCGTAGGGAAGTGGTATTGGGCATCAGCAACAATGTTTCCATAATTAGAACTGAACTCCAACGCAGCTTGCACCGAGTTTATTCCACCTTTCACATCTCCTTTCAATTCGAAGTACTGTGGCAACGACAAACCTGCAAAAACAACAGGATCAATAAATTTATAAACATCGGTAAGATTAGAAGAAAATTTATCAATTGTTGCATCGTAATTGATTTTGGTAATTTCCGGCAATCCTGAAAGGGTCCCTTTTGTTTTTAAAAATGTACCACTTAAAACGGAAAGCTCGATATTGCCAAATTTCAGGTTATTGAGTGTACCTGTTGCATTGGCCGAAAGAAAAACATCAGAATGTTTAAATCTTTTGAAATATTCATTTTTATTGATTATTGGAGCAAACAAAGCGACTTCATCAGTATTTATTTGTGAATTGGTAATTTCAACAGTTGAATTACTATTCCAGAGGTCATCAATAAATGTATTGAAAGTTTGGTAAAGCACTTTTAGGTTTCCAGAAATTTTGCTTTTACCTGTTTCGATCTGGAGTTCTTCTAATTCTGCGCTATTGTTGGTCAAATGTGCATTGGCAGTAAAGTTTTTAATTTCAATCCCGCAGTTTTCAACCAGACTCAAAGTTTTAAAATCGGCCAGATAACCTTCAGGACCAAACTGAATATTTGTAATATTACTATTTATGTTTTTAATATTCAAATGTTTATAATCTATTTCATTTACTTTTCTTACAGTCGAAGTGTTTTCAAGAATGAAACTGTTATTTTCAAGCTTCAAAGAGTTAGCTGAAATATCGAAACCAAGGAATATATTTATTGGTTTTTCAGTTATATCAGTATTTGTTAAAATAATTGGTTCGGTTATTGGCGATAAAGCTAATGCTACATTTGTGTTTTTCAATAGAATATCATTTATAGCCAGGCTTTTCTTCGTAAAATCTATTTCTTTAAACCTTGCAACAAAACCACCAAGGTTAACATTCAAATTTGTACCGCCAAACGCATCATAAAATCGGAAACGGATATTTTTCAGTTGAATATCATTTACATTATAAACCCATATTTGGGTTTGATTTTCTTCTTTCTTAGGTTTTTCTTTACCATCAAGAATAAACAAATCGAAAATAAACTGAAAATTGTACTTGCTTTCTGATTTATTCCTATGTATATTAGCTACAACATTATCAAGTTTCAGGCTCCTGATTGAAACCTTATTTTGAATTAGGCCGGGAATATCCAGATCAACATTTAATGAACTCATGTAGAGAAGGGTATCGCTGTTTTGGTCGCGAATAAAAAGCCCGCTAATTAAAACTGAGTTCGGAAAAGCAATTTTTACGGAATTAACCCGCATTTCCGTTCCGGTTTTCTTTTGTAATGATTCAATTAATTTTTGGGCAACCAAGGATTGAACTGAGGGAATATTTATTAAAATCAATAACACAATGATTAAAATAAAAGTAAAACCAATAATCCAGATTAATCCCTGGACTATCAGAGGCCATTTCGATTTTGGAATGGACGGTTCGTTGTTCATCAATAAATAGGTACGCCGGTTAAAAGCCGCTATTTTCTACAAAGTTTATAATCAAAGATACTAATTATTTTAAAACAGCAATAGAAAAGCTTCTTTTTGCTTGGGTTTTTGAAGAAATTACTTTACGAATTGCTTGTATAAACCAATTCGCAATTATTAACCTATTAGTGTTGAATTCAATATAAAAGAAAAAAAATATAATCCAAAAATATCAGTTCGATTTGTTTCGAATATCAATGATAAATAATGAAATCAGAACAAGAACACATTCAATCTATTGCAACAATAAAAAACCGATAACTCATTTCCACTGCGTATCTTTGCGGCTTTTTAAACCAGGGCCATGAAATTTGAACAATACGATTTAGCACCTGAAATACATAGAAACATAGCCGATTTGGGGTTCAGAAGACCAACCGATATTCAATACAAGAGCATTGGGCCAATAATGCATGGCGATGATGTGCTTGCCATAGCCCAAACAGGGACTGGGAAAACCGCTGCTTTTGCAATTCCTGTAATTAATATGCTGCACGAAAAGAAGTTTTCGAGCCGCAGTGATGGGGTGCGTTGCCTTGTAATGGTTCCAACCCGTGAACTGGCTTTACAGATTACTGAAGTTTTTCAGTTAATTTGTGAACATACCCGTGTAAAAACTTTTTGTTTGATGGGAGGCGTTGAACAAGACCCACAAATTGCAAAGCTCGAAAAAGGGGTTGATATTGTGGTCTCAACCCCTGGCCGCATGTTCGACCTTGTAAGCCAAGGACACCTCGAATTGTCGAAAATTGAAATCCTGATCCTCGATGAAGCCGACCACATGCTTGATTTGGGCTTTATAAATGATATACAGCAACTTGTGAAAAAACTGCCCCGAAACAGGCAAACGCTTTTTTTCTCGGCAACCATAAACCCCTACATTAAAAAAGTAGCTTATTCACTCGTTACCAATCCTATACGAATTCAAATTTCCCCCAAAGACCCGGTTGCTCGCAATATTGAACACTCGGTTGCTTTTATCGAAATGGACGATAAACGCTTCTTTTTAGAACGAATGGTTAACGAAAATCCGGAAAGTAAAATCCTTGTTTTTGTACGCACGAAAGTACGTGCCGAAAGGGTAAATATGGCAATGGAAAAACTGGAAATAAAATGCGAAACCATACATGGCGACAAAGAGCAAACCGATAGGTTACAAGTTATGAAAAGGTACAAAGCCGGTGATTTTAAGATACTTATTGCAACTGATGTAAGTGCGCGTGGTATTGATATACCGAATGTGGATTTTGTTGTAAATTACGATTTGCCTGAGAAACCTGAAAACTATGTACACAGGGTTGGCCGAACGGGGCGAGCCGACAAAAAAGGCATAGCCGTTTCATTTTGCAGCAACGACGAGAAACCATTGCTTGAGGAAATTGAGGGATATATTGGTAAACCGGTTGAAATAATGAATATAAACAAACAAGATTACACCGAAACCCTTGCTTTCACAGCCGAAACCAAATCGGATTGGAAAACTTTGCTACGTGAAGCAGAAGAGCAGGATTTGAAAAGGAAGAAAAAAAAGAAAAAGTAAATTGCTGTTACTTACAGTAAACCAACATTTTACAAACAGTAATCCGCAGATCAAACTTGAATATTACATTTTCACAACTTAGGGTTTGTTTGTTTCGAAAAAAATGATAATTTTGCATCCCTCAAACATGGCGAGGTAGCTCAGTTGGTTAGAGCGTCGGATTCATAACCCGAAGGTCACGAGTTCAAATCTCGTCCTCGCTACCAAAACAAAATCAACACATTACCAATATTTACAAGGCTTCCCGACCGTGGAGGCCTTGTTTATTTTTCACGTTTTGCACGGTTAAATAGTTGAAATATGAAACTTTATTTCTACAAATTTTCTACAAATAGGCCTGTTTTCTACTAAATTTCTACAACGATATGGCTACTTTTAAGGGCATTGCGCTGCCCCATCACCTGAAAGAAGATGGATCTATCCGATTAAAAATACTTATTTATCACAATAAGCAAAAAAAATATATTGATACCGGATTGGTCGCCAATATAAAAGATCTGACAAAAAGCTACGAAATAAAATCCGAAACATTCAAAGATGCGATTTTTGACATCATCCGCCCGTATCGCGACAAATGCAACGCCAACCCGCGCAAGGTAGCTGAAATGTCGTGCAGCCAACTGGTCCAGTGGTTAACTGCACCAAACGAAATAGCCAGCCTTGATTTTATCGAATTTGCAGTATTGCATATTGACAAGCTGAAAAAAGATGGCAGGAAGATGACCGCCAGGGACTATCAAACCGCAATCAACTGCCTGATGAGATTTATCGGATCCGGATCGCTGCCGGTGTCGGAAATTACAGTCAAATTTCTACAGAAATTCAGCGAATTCATTATTACCAATCCGGCAAACA
>CAJAXK010000265.1 GCA_903946925.1 uncultured Bacteroidales bacterium
CAATATTGCCAAGGTTCGTTATCGAAAGGTTGATTGAGCAGGCAAATTCAACTAAGCGCGAAATCCTTGCTGATATAGATTTGTTGGCAAGTCAGATCCAACTAAATTTCAAATGGGGAAAACCATGAAGGACCTAATCATCTCAAGCATCCCTTTACAGAAACTTATCCTGGAGGCTTGCCAAAACCTTAAAATAGAACTTTATATCAAGTTGCCCATGGCAATTGATAACCATCACAGTATTGAAATGAAAAGGAAGATTATGGAGCTTGAACTCCTGATACCCACACTTACAGAAATTATCAAAAACAACTCCGATGCATAAATTCACGGTATATCCTGATGGGCTAGGTTTTTCGTTGCATTTGATCTACACAAGGACTGACAATTCTGTTTCCGACGAAAAGAAGGCTTATTTCCATTTCAGCCGGACAACGGTTTTGCTATTCGCACACAAGCATTTTGCCTTTTGGCTCCACGGTCAGTTTTCAACATTCGTATATCAGGCCGAAACCCTTTTTCAAACCAGTAACAACGGGTTTTATTGCACAAACAGCAAATTGGCTTCGATGGGAAGGATCAAAGATTTTCACCGCATATCATCAACTGAAGGTTTGAGTGGCTTGACGTTACAGATTTTGAACCTGGAACAAGATATGCGGAATGTTCTTCCTTCATCCAAACATGAGATGTATAATTCAGCCCACAGCCTCCTTGAAGACATCATAGAACATGCCCGTCGTTTCCGCAAAATCCACCTAAAAAAATCCTGATGGATCTCTATCTTCCGAAACATCCACCGGTTTCACATCCAAGCCTTCCTTATAATGGATCCCGTTGAAGTGCGGTCACTGAGCCTGCCGAAGTGCCACATTAGCAAATTACCGCATTAACACATTGACTCATTAACGCCATTTTCAAATTTTCAAATTAACCCATTTTCAAATTAATTACCGCATTAACCCATTACCACATTACCCCATTCCCCCATGATCCAAAACACCTCCCTCATAAAAGAAGCCATCCACATCTACGATATACTCTCCGATTTTGTCCCCCTCAAAAAGAAAGGTTACAATTACACCGGATGCTGCCCTTTTCATAACGAGCGTACACCGAGCTTCATCGTAAACCCTGTCCGAAATACCTTCAAGTGTTTTGGCTGTGGCAAATCGGGCGACGCAATCTCATTTCTGATGGGGCATGAGAAAATGACTTATCCCGAGGCCCTTGTGTATATCGCCGGTTTCTATCATATCGAGGTGGAAGAAAGTTCAGTTTCGGCACAAGAAATAGAAACCAAAACCAAGAAAGAAGCCATCCTTGCTGCAAATAAATTCGCGGCTCAGCATTTCAACGACAACTACAACAAAAACACAATCCCACAGGAATACATCAAACAACGCAATCTCTCCGATGCAGTCATTCCTTATTATATAGGGTACTCCGATTCAGGAAATACCCTTCTTAAAGCAGCCATTTCTTCTGGCTATAGCCACGACATCCTTTTTGAAGCCGGCCTGATCAACAAAAACGAGCAAGGCCAGTTTTACGATTCTTTCTCCCGCCGCTTGATGTTCCCTTTCTTTGACCGATCAGGGCGTATTATCGGTTTCACCGGACGGATCCTCACTGCCGACAAAGACAAACCAAAATACATCAACACCAAGGAAACGGAAGCATTCAGCAAAAACAAATTCCTGTATGGCCTCTTCCAATCCAAAAGGGACATTATGAGGGAAAACGAGTGTTTCCTGGTGGAAGGGCAAACGGATACGATAAGCATGTTTCTGGCCGGAATCAAAAACTCTGTTGCCGGTTCCGGCACCGCCCTGAGCGACACACAGGTAAAAATGATCAGTTCGCTCACTACCTGCCTTACTTTGGTGTATGATGACGACCCTGCCGGTATCAAAGCCAGTATCGCGAACATCAAACTGCCCTTACAAGCCGGGATGGATGTGTATGTGGTTGTGCTGCCCAAAGGGGAAGACCCCGATTCCTATATCCGCAGCCATGGTGCCGACTCCATAAAAACCTACCTCGAATCCAACCGCACAGATATTGTTTCTTTCCGCATCAACCTTATTAAAACTGAACTTGGTACAGACCCCGATCCTCTCCAAAAAGCCCGCCTCG
>CAJAXK010000266.1 GCA_903946925.1 uncultured Bacteroidales bacterium
GGAATTCGTACCTCCCTTCCGATGAACTGGAAGGATTTATCCAGCAAAATGCCATCCCCGGAAGATTAGCGCCTTATTTCCGGCCTGGGGTTTTCTTTTATGAGAAAAGCTTAAAGGGCAAAGAAACCAAATTCAAATTGTTCCAGCGTAAAGCTTTAGGCAAAAAACCTGTTGTACTCGATACAGTACTTGCTGTTATTACAACCGAAAAATTAGGCATATACCTGAAAAACAAAGGGTTTTATCACTCCAAAGTTACTAAAGAGATAAAATATAAACGAAACACTGCACGTGTTATATACCATATCACCTCTGGCGAACCATGCATTGTGGATAAATTCGCGTATATGGTTCCCGATACTGTTATGCTTTCGTTTATAATGGCCGATGCCGAAAACGGGAAACTCCGTAAGGGTATGATTTACGATACCTATTTTCTGGATGATGAACGCGATAGAATAGCAAATATGCTCAGGAACAACAGTTATTTTAATTTTTCGCTCAGCGATATCTTTTATGTTGTTGATACCGCGAACAACGGTTACTCCGCATCGGTTGAACTACACACAAAAAAAATCAAAGCTTTGATTCCCGGCAGTAACGACTCGATAGGCAAGATTCAGCATCCGAGGTTTTATATCAACAATATTTACATAACCCCTAATGCCGGTATTACATCAATTAATGAACAATATGATACCATAGCTTATACCTACCATCAAAGCAAGGCTGATTCGATAGGTAAAACATTGTATATATTGCACAACAACAATGTTTCGCTAAAGCCGTCATTTCTGGCTTCATGCCTGAAATTTGCACCCGGCGACCCTTATAACCAACTTGCTACCAACCAAACCTATAAAAAATTTATTAACCAGAGTATTATTGGTAATGCAAATATAAATATGGTAGTGCATAACCCCGATACATTAAGTCAACTTGATAAACAATGGGTCGATTGCAACATCCGGCTTTCAAGAAACAAACTATATGCCTTTAATGTTGGATCTGAAGGCACCAACTCCGCAGGCCGGTTTGGAATGGGAATAAACACATCCATACAAAACAGAAATCTTTTTAGGGGCGCCGAGGTAATATCATTAAAATTGAGGACCAGTGCCGAAATACAAGGTAGCCTAAACTACAGCAGCCTTGACCCCGAAAAATATTTTTTCATTTTCAACACCCTCGAAGGCGGTGCAGAAATGAGCATCGATTTCCCGAGGATTTTATTCCCATACCGTTCAAATTACAATTTAAACAGTCACCAGGGACTAACGTCGGTGAGTGCGGGAGCCGGTTTTGAATTCAGGCCCGAATACAAGCGAAACATTACCACATCTGCGTGGTCGTATAAATGGAACCAGGGCGAACGCATCAAACATATACTTACACCGGTTGAACTAAACTATGTTAACATTGCAACAAGCGAAGCTTTTCAACTGCACCTCGACACGCTCACCGACCCACTGTATAAATCGCAATATACTGACCACCTGCTAACAATGATCCGCTATAGTTTTATCTTTAGTAATATCGGGATTACTAAATTTAACAACCAATTTTTCTTGCGGTTAAATGCCGAAACATCAGGGAATATACCCTATATGGTAGATA
This sequence comes from uncultured Bacteroidales bacterium, assembly GCA_903946925.1. GTDB lineage: Bacteria > Bacteroidota > Bacteroidia > Bacteroidales > UBA4417 > UBA4417. Next base: position 1,618 of record CAJAXK010000266.1, read on the forward strand.
ATATTTCCAATAACCCGGTAACGGGCGAAGGTTATTACGAAAGGTTTGGCGTTAGGTACTCGCAATATCTGCGTTTTGATGCAGATTACCGGAAATATTGGAAGCTAAAGTTCAATAACACTTTGGTTTTCAGAATGGTTGGGGGAATTGCTTTGCCTTATGGAAATTCGGCTTCTATCCCATTCGAAAAAAGTTTCTGGCTCGGTGGCGCCAACGATATGCGTGGTTGGCGGTTACGATCGCTGGGGCCGGGGGCTTATAAGGCGAGTAAAGAAAACTACGACAAAACAGGCGATATCCTTATACAGGCGAGCGTGGAGCAGCGGTTCCCGATATACAGTTTTCTGCTTGGCAGTTTGTTTATCGATGCAGGGAATGTTTGGTTGCGTAAAAAAAGCGAAGATTTCCCTGATGGCGAATTCAAGTTAAACACATTTTATAAGCAAATTGCCATGGATGCCGGTATAGGTTTCCGGTTCGATTTTTCTTTCTTTATTTTCAGGATTGATGCGGCAGTTCCATTTTACAACCCTGCCTTAGATGATAAATGGTTTAACACCCAAGATTTTAGGTTCGATAATGCAATATGGAATTTTGGGATAGGCTACCCATTTTAACATGAACTGCTTTATTTAGGAAGTAACAATAGCCATCTTAACTTTTCTTTGTTGGCGGTAAGGATTTTCAAAAACAAGAAATTGGCTGATTTGTTAAAAAAATATTTTGGGCTGGCAATTAACATGTTTGAGTCCACTCCGAAAAGTCTTTTTTCGCCACAAAGGCACTAAATCTCTAAGTTTACTCATAATTGCTTGTTTTTAGGTGTTCGTGATACCGCTTCGCTAAGTTCACAAAGTTTATAGTACTGATTAACAACACTCTGTATCCTCCATGCCTCCGTGGTTTTCTTTTTTTTTAAGGTTTTCGGATCGGACTCAAAGATACAATCTAATCAACCCACGCACTACCAACATATTACAATTACAAACTCTTACAAACTAACACAAAAACCAGTATCAATTGATATCAGCAGAAGAATTTGGTAAAACTATTTTTGGGGAATTCCCCTACTCCCCTACCCCGGGCCAACAAGACCTTATTAAAAGGCTTGCGGATTTTATAATATCCGACAAGGCCCAGTTTCCCCTTTTTCTTCTCGAAGGTTATGCCGGCACCGGAAAAACCACAGTGGTAAGCACTTTGGTAAAAGCATTACCTAAAGCCGGATACAGTGCCGTGTTGCTTGCCCCAACCGGGAGGGCGGCCAAGGTGCTTTCGCTGTATGCACAAACGCCGGCTTATACAATCCATAAACGCTTATACAAACCTGCCATAGATGGGGATGGTCATATAAAATTCCAGGTGCAACAAAACAAGTCGGTTCGCACACTTTTTATTGTGGATGAAGCCTCCATGATTCCCGATAACCACCATACTGGCGAAAACAGTGCGTTCAATACGCAAAATTTGCTCGAAGACCTTATTGGCCATGTGTACTCGGGCGAAGATTGCAAAATGTTGTTCCTTGGCGACTCCTGCCAGTTGCCACCGGTTGGCATAAACCAAAGCCCAGCCTTGGATAAAGAATTGCTCAGGGAATCCTATTACCTCGATTTGGACTATTTTGTACTTTCCGATGTAGTCAGGCAATCCCTTGAATCAGGCATATTATCTGTTGCAACCGCAATCAGGGCAAAAATTAACCAACCTCTACTCAGGCTTCCATTACCATTATTTAAAAAGGAAAACGAATTTAAAGATGTGGTAAGTATTACCGGTATTGATATGCCTGATGCCATGCAACAAGCTTTCCACGATTTTGGCCGCGAAAACACGGTAGTTATTACCAGATCGAACAAACGTGCGAATTTATTCAACCAGGCAATCAGGGAGAGAATACTCTTTCACGAAAACGAATTAGCTGCCGGCGACAACCTGATGGTAGTAAAGAACAATTATTTCTGGTTGCCCGAACAATCAAAAGCCGGTTTCATAGCCAATGGCGATATTGTGGAAGTGCAAAGTATCCGCAAAACGGAAGATATCTACAATTTCAGGTTTGCAGAGGCCACAGTCCGCATGATTGATTATCCTGGCGAACAGTCGTTTGATGTGAAACTTTTGCTTAATACACTTACGTCGGAAAGCCCGGCTTTAAGTTACGAGGACAACCAACGGCTATATAATGAAGTAATGGCTGATTATATGCATGAACCTTCGCGAAGGAAACGAATGACGGCCTTGAGGCAAAACCCCCACTTTAATGCCCTGCAAGTTAAACATGCCAATGCGCTAACCTGCCACAAAACCCAAGGCGGACAATGGGATGCCGTATTTATAGAAAAAGGGTTCCTGAAAGATGAAATGATTGATAATGAATACTTAAGATGGCTCTATACGGCCGTAACCCGTGCAACCACAAAATTATTTCTTATCAACTTTGAAGAAAGGTTTTTTGATTAAAATTAAACAATTCAATTTTGTGGGCACTGGGATTAGAAAACCGAAAAACCAAGAATTGAAACCTTGAGTCCACTCCGAAAAGTCTTTTTTTGCCACAAAGTGTTACACTGAGCCTACCGAAGTGGCACTAAATCTCAAAGCTTCACAAAGTTTATATTGCTGATTAACAATACTCTGTGTACCTCTGTGTCCTCTGTGCCTCCGTGGTTTAAATCTTTTAGTGTTTTCGGAGCAGACTCTCATCCTTACCTTTTATATTTCCAACGTTTGTGCGACCAAAGCCAATAAGCAGGTTCATTTAAAATTGACTGCTCAAGATGCCGGACATATAATTTAGTGATTTCGCCTTCGGGCAAAGCAGAAGGGTTATCGGTAAGCAGTATTAATTTTAATTCATAAAACCCTCTTTTAACCTTCTGAATGTCAACATAAACAACTGGTATATTATGGATACGGGCGTATTTTTCCGGGCCATGAAGCCAAGGAGTATCATGGTTTAAAAAATCAATCCAATACGCATGTTTCAGGTTTACAGGGCTTTGATCGGAAGCCATAATATAAGCATGAGGTTTGGGAGCAAATTCAGTAAAAGTTTTGGAAGTTTCATTTATGGATGCAAGGTAGGTGTTAAATTTTGCCCTGTGGTTTTTGGCATATCGGTCAACATACAAATTACTGAAGGGCTTGTAAAATGCCACAATCGGGTATTTAAGCTGCAAACCTGGCGACAAGGAACCCCATTCCCAATTATTGTAATGACCGGGAACTGCAATTGCACCGATTCCTTTATTAAAATAAAAATCAGCTACTTCCGGATTGAGAATATGATGCCTTCGGATAAGTTCTTTGGGACTCATACTGAAACCCTTAAATGTTTCGAGTGATATATCGCTCAAATGATGGTAATATTTCTTTTCCAGTTTCTTGATCTCCTCCTTGCTCTTTTCCGGAAAACAGCTAATCAGGTTGGCAGTTACAACTTTGCGGCGGTAACCGGATACGTGATAGATGAAAAAATAAACTATGTCGGAAAACACATACATCAACCAGAAAGGCATAAAGCCAACGATTAAAATCATGAACCTTAAAAACAAGTAGGAAAGCATATTCATAGAAGGTCGTTTTAAATGATAAGTGTCAGATAAAATTGGAGGGTATTGGGAAGTCTGGTCTTGGGAAAATATAAATCCTCAAACATTACGAAATGCAATTTTATGCATAAAATCAACATTACGAAACCATTAATTGCCTTCAAGTTACAGACTAACCGTTAAAGTATCATTAGTCGAAGAAGCATATTAATCATTGCTTTTCCATTTCTGGAATTCATCCATTTAATAATCGGTACTATTTTGTTACATGCTTCCTGCAAAAGGCCTAAAACATAAACCTTACGCATGCACCAACGCCAGGATTAAAGTTTTTGTAATTTTCGAGTTTTACCATAAGCCAATGTGCAGTTATCCCTGGCTCTATTACAATACCATTTCCGAAGGTTAAAGACGCGCCACCTCCGGCAAACATCCCTATCCCAATTCCTCCCTGATAAACAGTATAGGTTTGCATGTTGCTATTCGGGATATAATTGTTATCGCCATAAACGTTAACCATATTATATTCAATTTCTTCAACATAAAATGAACATTGCTTTACTTTTGTGCTGTTCACATTAAGGCCACCTGTAACAAAATACGAATACTTTTCATTTTGCGGATAGGTTCGTTTAAGCCCTATATCGCCATAAACCCGCTCTTCGACACCACGCATCGGGTATAAACGGTAGTCGGGCTCGGTGCTTACCGATGCTATCGGATCAACCTCAAAAGTAATCACATCGTTGGCTTTCAGTCTCATATAATTAAACTCAATGATTAAAGCAAGGGTGGGGTTGAAGCTAAATTGAACATATAAACCCGGTTGCATTGCTAAACTGTAACGCATATTATTTGGCAAACCAGCAACAAACACAGTATCAGTGGCTACCAAAGCATTGAAGATATCCTGATACTGGTACTTGTTAGACATTACAAATTCTGCATTGTTCACATTTTCGGAACTTCCATTGTAAAATGCAGCCGTATGTTTGGATGGGTAATAAACCCCAACATTCAAACCAAAAGTCCACCCCCTTCCGTCACTCGAATAATCCAATTCAACATCCTGCCCACTGTCGGATTGAGAATAAGCAGCAGCACCGCAAAAAATTGCGGGAATTATTAAAACGAAGATTTTCAGTAGTTTATTCATACGATTACACTGAATTGATTTACAAAAAACTTAAAAGGAGGCGAATATTGAGGTAAGCAACACAGCTTCCAATCAACAACAGAAAAACTGTAAGTGGTATCGAATTGCTGTATTTCCCCATTACCTTACGCGAAGAAGTAAGGTAAATTTGTGTAAAAATAGTAATTGGCAGTTGGATACTGAGCAACATTTGCGAATAAATTAGTCCTTTAAATGGATTGCTTATCACAAATATAACAATTAAAGCCGGTATAAGCGAAATAAGCACGCCGAGCCGTGAATGGTTATCCTTCATATCGAAAGGCTCGCCAAAGAAACCTGCAAAAATACTTCCACCTGCCATAGCCGAAGTAATTGTAGAGGCTATGCCTGCCATCAACAATGCTACCGCAAAAACCACAGCAGCTTTTGAACCCAACAAAGGCTCCAGCATATCTTTGGCTTGCTGCAATTCTGCCACAGGCAGTTTGTGCTTAAAAAAGGTTGCTGCCGCCATAAGTATCATGGCACTGTTTATTGCCCAGCCGACAATCATCGAAAGCAGGGTATCGAGGAATTCGTATCGCAATTGCTTGCTTTTTATGGCTTCATCTTCGAGGTTCCATTGCCGGCTTTGAATAATTTCGGAATGCAGAAACAGGTTGTGGGGCATTACAACAGCACCCAGAACGCTCATAATCACAATCATCGAACCATCAGGAAACGACGGTTTTATCCAACCAATTACAGCTTCGCTCCATGAAATATCGGCAAGTGTAAGCTCGTAAATAAACGAAAGCCCTATTAGGCTAACAAAGCCAATAATCCACTTTTCGAGCTTGCGGTAAGAGTTTGAAAACAAAAGTACTACAATGGTTATAAGGGTAATAATTGCACCAATACGGATTGGGATTCCAAACAGCATCTGCAAAGCGATTGCCCCTCCCAACAATTCGGCTAGCGAGGTAGAAACCGAAGCAATAATTGCCGACGAAAGCACCGAACGCGAAACCCAGCGAGGTGTGTGCTTAGTAGTTGCCTCCGATAGGCACAAACCGGTTGCAATACCGAGATGGGCAACATTATGTTGCAAAACGATGAGCATAATGGTGGAAAGTGTTACCATCCACAAAAGCTGGTAACCATAATCGGCACCAGCAGCCAGGTTTGATGCCCAATTGCCCGGATCAATAAAACCAACCGTTACCAACAATCCCGGGCCTATATATTTAAAAATCTCCAACCCACCCAAACTAGGTTTGTGGTCGCGGCGACGGAGGTCTTTTATAAAGCTGTAGAAAGGGAGTTTCACGATCAGTTAAGTTGTAACAGCGCAAAGTTAGGTATTATTACAATGAACACACCGCAAAAAACCTGAGAAGGGAAAAGCTTGAGTCCACTCCCAAAAACCTAAAAAAAAGAGAACCACGGAGACACAGAGAACACAGAGGCACACAGAGTGTTGTTAATCAGCACTATAAACTCTGTGAAACTTAAAAACTTAGAGATTTAGTGCCGTAGTGGCAAAAAAGACTTTTCGGAGTGGAATCAACATTGCAATTTTAATTTATTCATCGAAAGTGTTGTTACGATTTACGACTTTATGGTTTTCAAGTATCCAAAAACAACAAACCCGGATTTTTAAGGATCCGGGTCGTATGAAATTCTGTAATTTGTTATTTTTTCTCTTCGCTTGCAGGAGCCGAAGCATTTTGTATTTTAATTTTTTCCTTTTTGGTGAGGCCCGAAAGGATTTCGACATTAACGCCATCGCTCAGGCCAGTTTTAATCGTCCGTTTTTTAAATACCTGTGGGGCAGATTCAACTTCTACCCATGCCGTATCCGCTTCATATTTCACCAGGCTTTCCTGCACTGACAGTACACTGTCGCGGCGTTCGAGCACAATGTCGGCATTTGCACTGTATCCTGCCCTTATAAAAAGGTTTTCCTTTAGCGACATAGCAGCGCGAATCTCGAATTGTATGGCTCCATTTTCTTCGACCCCTTTGGGCGAAATATGCTCAAGTTTAGCTTTAAATTTCTCGGTATCAATAGCTCCAACGGTCATTATCAAATCCATGCCTTCGTGAAGCTTGCCCACTTCCGATTCATCAACCTTGCCTTTAAAAATCATTTCGCCCATATCGGCAACTGTAGCTATAGTTGTGCCATCATTAAATGTGTTGCTTTCGATCACCGAATTACCAACTTCAACTGGCACTGTGAGTACCATTCCTTCAATGGTTGACCTGATAATGGTGTTGCTTACCGAACCTGATGTTTTGCTTATCCCATCCCGGATCAATTGCAGGTTATTTTCGGCTGCTTCAAGGTCTTCCTGGGCAGTTTTAAGTGAAATTTCGTAATTCTGGATTTCGGCCTTGGAAATAACTTTGCTATCGAAAAGCGTTTTTTGCCTGTCATAATTTTGTTTGGCATTATCAAGGTTGATGTTCGCACGTTTAACCCTCGATTCGGCTTCACTCAAGTTGATCATATTGGGTATAATTCGCACTTTGGCAATCATATCGCCCTTACGGACTTTTTGGCCCGCTTCCACATACAATTCCGAAATGATACCGGAAACCTGTGGTTTTATTTCAATTTCCTTACGTGGAACCACTTTTCCGGTAGCTACGGTTTTCTTCACAATACTCGTTACCTGGGCGGTAGTTGTTTCAAAAACGATCGGTTTTGCCTGCGATTTCTTGTACAGATAAACAATAGTACCAACAAATACTACCAGGATAATAATCCCAATCACGATTTTTAAAGCCTTCTTCATGTATGCGTATTTTTATAGGTTTACAAAACAATTTTATTCGTAGCGGAGTGCATCAATTGGTTTGATGCTTACTGCTTTACGTGCAGGAATCAATCCGGCAACCGCACCTGAAATCACAAGGATAACCAAGGCTGTAATAGCCATATTAAAGTCGATGCTTGGGTTTTTAAACATGTCGGACTCGGCCCCGCTTGATTTCAAAGCATAGTTCACACCTTCGAGGATTCCTACCCCAATAACCAAGCC
>CAJAXK010000267.1 GCA_903946925.1 uncultured Bacteroidales bacterium
AGCCTACAGCCTAACAGCCTACAGCCTAACAGCCTACAGCCTAACAGCCTACAGCCTAACAGCCTACAGCCTAACAGCCTACAGCCTAACAGCCTACAGCCTAACAGCCTACAGCCTAAAAAATAAAAAATCTTGCCCTATGAAGGATTTTTTTAAACGAAACCAGTATTGGATGTCCTTTTTCTTGGGCATAGTTTTATCGTTGGCGGCATACTTGTTCAACCCTTTCGGGTTAGATATGTTAGCCTGTAAGGCAGTTGCAGTTGCCATACTTATGGTTGTGTGGTGGATTACCGAGGCTTTGCCAATCCCTGCTGTGGCTTTGTTGCCTTTGGTTTTGCTGCCTTTGCTAAATATCAGCACTTTCGAGGAAGCTTCAAAATCATATAGCAACCCGGTTATCTTTTTGTTTATGGGTGGTTTCATGCTTGGCCTTGCTATTGTGAAATGGGACCTGCACAAGCGAATTGCGTTGTATATTGTAAAAATTACCGGTACAAGCGGCGACAGAATCATTCTCGGGTTTATAATAGCAACAGGTTTTTTGAGCATGTGGCTTAGCAACACAGCTACCACCATGATGATGTTCCCGATTGCACTTAGCGTGATAGCTGTGATGAAAGAGCATGAAAAACCTGGGCCAGGGATAATCAATTTTTCTGTGGCGCTCATGCTTGTAATTGCTTATGCAAGCAATATTGGCGGTATTGCAACCCCCATCGGAACTCCGCCAAATGTGGCATTTATCGGCTATATCGAAAAAAAATATGGTTATACCATCCAATTCGTTGACTGGGTTTTACTTTGTACACCAATTGCAATTGTATTGCTGGTTGCCCTGTATTTTGTACTCACAAAATGGTTGTTCCCCAACCACATTAAAAGCAGCACCGAAACCAAGCTATTGATAAACAGTCAGGTAAGCTCATTGGGTAAAATTACAACCGCCGAAAAAAGGGTGTTGGCAGTTTTTGCAGCAACAGCCTTGCTTTGGATAACCAAAGATTTTATAAATGCCCTTCACTTTGTGAAACTCGACGATAATATGATTGCCATAGTTGGGGCACTGGCTTTATTTGCCATACCAAGTGGCGAGGAGCGGGAAGGGAAAGGCAAAATGCTGCTCGAATGGGGCGATACCTCCAAGATGGCCTGGGGAATATTGCTTTTGTTTGGCGGTGGGATTGCACTGGCCTCGGCACTCGAAAAAGTAGGTGTAATGGTACAAGTTGGTAATTGGCTGGCAGGTTTCAGCCACACCGGAGGTTTTACCTTGGTATTATTGATTGTTGTAATCTCGATTTTTCTGAGCGAACTGATGAGCAACACAGCTCAGGTAATTGTAATGGCTCCGGTATTGGCCGCTTTGGCCGATGCTTTGCACCTCGATCCATTGTTGCTTGGCATTCCTATGTCGCTTGCTGCAAGCGCGGCTTCAATGATGCCAATTGGTACACCGCCAAACGCCATTGTTTTTGGCAGTGGCTTTATTCGCTTAAAAGATATGCTGAAGGCCGGTTTTGTGATGAACATCATCAGCATTATTGTGATTACACTTTTCAGTCTGTATGTTTTACCTCTGATAATGAAAGTAGTGAATTGAAAAATCGTAAGTAATATTCAGGGGTTTGGATTTGGTGTTTTGGTGTTATGGTTCAACATCTTATGCGATATTGTGGGTTAAATCAAGCAATATGTGAGTCCACGCCGAAAAGTCTTTTTTCGACTCAAGGGCACAAAACCACTAAGTTTACTCACAATTGCTTGTTTTCAAGGTGTTCGTGATATCGCTTTGCTAAGTTCACAAAGTTTATAGTGCTAATTAACAATGCTCTGTGTCCCTCTGTGTTCTCAGTGCCTCCGTGGTTTTCTTTTTTTTAGGGTTTTCGGAGCGGACTCACTATGTGAATAACAAAGCCCTAACAGCCTAAAAACTAACCGCCTAAATAAAAGACATGTTCTTCATTTTTCTGGTGCTGGATGAATAGTTACAAAAAATGAAAATGAAGTGGTAAATGACGTTCTGTATTCACCAAAATATGGGCATTTCATCAAAAACAGGCTTTCATTTTCACTTAAATCATGAAAATTATGTAAAAATACCAAATATTTATATTTCGTAACACAAACATATTCAAGTATATAAAAGTTTTATGAGTAATTATTAACGCAGGCTTAACATTAAATTAATATTGGAGTTGTTTCTTTGTACAAAATCCTGCTGGAAAAGTAGGACAAACTGATTTCAAAATACAGGGGCAAAATTCATTTAGGAACCGACTGGTTACCATGCTCATTTAACCAAAACAAAAACAACAAAAACCTTACTGGAATTTTTCGACCACAACGGAAACGTTATGGAAATTAATCACTTAACAAATTACGGAGGACAATAAAATGTACATACAGATAGACCCAAAATTTATAATTGCCAATTTCGAGAAACCTATTGACTTTTCGCGCCTGTTCAGGATTTTGCAATACGAAAATGCCAAAAGGCGACGATCGAAGCAATTGTTACATTGCGCTGGCTAACCTGAATAACTCGTCACTTGATGGTAATTGAACACGGATGACGCTGATACAACGGATTTTCACGGATTTTTATCTTTATCAGTGTTAATCTGTAACATCAGTGTTATCAGTGTTCCATAAAGTTTGTGAATAAATCAGGCTAAAAAGCGGCGTGTATCATGATTTAAGATGCCTTTAATTGTGGCACATCGGCTAAAAAAGCCCGTGTAAGTTGGCTTGTACCCTTTCTATAATCTGGCCAAGGTCTTCAGGGTTATCCTGGAAGTTGATATTGTCAACGTCAAAAATCAGGAGTTTACCGGCTTTATACCCATTTACCCAGTTTTCGTAACGATCGTTTAGGCTTTTTAAGTAATCGAGCCTTATGGAGGCTTCGTAGTCGCGCCCACGTTTTTGTATATTCCTTACAAGCGTTGGCACATCGGCACGCAGGTAAATCAACAGATCGGGTGGCTGTATAAACGACGACATCAACTCGAACAACGACTGGTAATTGTCGTAATCGCGTGCCGTCATCAGGTTCATAGTGTGGAGGTTGGGGGCAAAAATATTTGCATCCTCGTAAATGGTGCGGTCCTGTATAACGTTTTTCCCACTTTGCCTTATATCAACAATTTGGCGGAAACGGCTATTGAGGAAATAAATCTGCAGGTTAAACGACCAGCGCTGCATATCCTCGTAAAAACTCGGAAGATATGGGTTTGTATCTACATCTTCGTAATGCGGCTCCCATCCAAAATGCTTGGCCAGCAGGCTTGTAAGTGTTGTTTTGCCCGATCCTATATTTCCTGCAACAGCTATATGCATACCCATAATTTCGTAATTTTTCAGTCTGCTAATTTATTAAGATTCTTGTTCGTGGATGTAATACAATGGCTTTTTGTTCATAAAAACTTAGTCGGGCTTACAGGCGTAGAGGGAGTTGTTGCTAACAATTCGAGTAAAAAGTATCGGTAAGTGCATATAGCATAACATATTGCAATACTTTTAAACGAATTTATTTTTGTTGCTATCCATTCCCGCCCAGCGCAAGAATTTCTTCCACATATTTCCTTTCGTTCGATAAACGGGGCACTTTGTTTTGGCCGCCCAATTTGCCGCGTGTGCGGAACCATTCGTAAAAAGTGCCTTTTTCAACTTCCTTTATTACAGGCAGAAGTAGCATAAGGTTATGGTATCGCTTAGCTTCATAATCGGAATTGGCCGATTTTAATGCATTGTCCAATACTTCGCCAAAATAATCCAGGTTTTCAGGTGCGGTTTCAAATTCGATCACCCATTCGTGGGCGGCTTTTTCGTTATCCTTCAAAAATATGGGCGCTGCCGTATATTCTGTTATTATGGCCCCGGTTTTTTCGCAAGCGGTGGCAAGGGCTTTTTCGGCATTGTCTATTATCAGTTCCTCGCCAAAAGCATTGATAAAACATTTTGTCCTGCCCGTAATCTTTATCCTGTATGGGTCGGTGGATGTAAAAATTACAGTGTCGCCTATCAGGTAACGCCACAAACCTGCGTTGGTGCTTATTACCATGGCATAGTTTACCCCGGTTTGCACTTGCCAGAGCGGTATTGTGAGTGGGTTTGCCGCATCAATTTCGGACATGGGCAAAAATTCATAAAAAATCCCATAATCAAGCATCAACAACATGTCGTCGGCATCAAGCCTGTCCTGTATTCCAAAAAAACCTTCGCTTGCATTATAGGTTTCGATGTAATGCATTTCGGGTGGGCAAATTTTCCTGAATTGTTCCTTGTAAGGGATAAAACTCACGCCACCATGCACAAACACTTCGAGATTTGGCCAAACTTCTTTTATGTTTTTTGCACCTGTAATTGCCAGGATTTTATTTAAAAGCACCAATGTCCATGAGGGTACCCCTGTAATATTGGTAACATCTTCGTCCTTTGTTATTTCGGCCATCCGGCTTAGCTTATCTTCCCATTCGTTCATCAAGGCTACGCTCATGTCGGGTGTGCGGATCAATTGTATCCAAAACGGAAGGTTTTCCATTATAATTGCTGATACATCTCCATGGTAGGTTTCGGCAAATTCGTTATCGGCTTGAAAACTTCCGCCCATTCCCAGTATTTTTCCGCTAAAAATCAGCGATGATGGGTTGTTGTTGCAATAAATGGACAAAAGATCCTTGCCTCCTTTCATGTGGCACTCTTCAAGGGCTTCGGAAGTAACCGGTATAAACTTGCTTTTATCGTTGGTTGTCCCCGAGCTTTTAGCAAACCATTTTACTTCGGTAGGCCAAAGTATGTTGTTTTCGCCTGCCCTGAGCCTGTCGATATAGGGCTTTAGGTCGTTGTAATCGCTTATGGGCACACGCTTCCGGTATTCATCGAAAGTATGTATTGATTTAAAATCGTATTTTAAACCCCATTCGGTATCGCTTGCAGTATGGAGCAGGTTCTCGAACCACTCTTCCTGCACCTCATGGGGATATTTCATAAAAAGTTCTATTTGGTGGATTCGCTTTCGTATAAACCACGATATCACCGAATTAAATAATGTCATTTGCAAATGGGTTCAGAAGGTTCAATTTTCCAAAAGTACACAATTATCGTGTTGGTTTTATGGGTAAAGGCCACAAGTTTTTTTTGATGCGTTGGCTTATTAATTAACGGAAAATTGATTAGAATTTACTTCTTGATTGGTATTCTTGATTTGAATACATTCTCTTTCTCTTACTTTTTGCTTGATCAAAAAGTAACCAAAAATCAAGGCTTTATAAAAATACAATGCGTTTCTAATCCGAAGGTATCTTCCCGCAATACAAGGCATATAATATGTCCCAATTCCATGCTTTTGTAGTTGCTGTGTATTGCTACGCACATGCCTTCCGCACATACCTCCGGC
>CAJAXK010000268.1 GCA_903946925.1 uncultured Bacteroidales bacterium
GACCGGGGCGAGTGGAAGGTCGTGCTTTCTCCAGTCAAGGCTGGCGGCCCGCACACATTGACGGTGAGCGGCGTGTTTTCGGATCCCAAATTGGTGGTAAACAATTCGAATATTTCAGGGATTTCCATCGCATTGTTTTCGAGCAAGGAATACGATTCAGCAAAAGTTCTTGAATCTTTGGAATCATACTACAACAAAGCCATTGCAGCTGAAAGAGACTATTCGTCAGTTAAAAAGGACGAACTTTTAAAGAAATATGAAAAATTCAGGTAACGTTAAAACTTTGATGATGAAGCGATTCTACATACTAACCTTATTTGTGCTTGTATTAAACTTTGCAGGAGTTTCGCAAATTGCAAATAATATGTGCGAAGGAGCCTTGCCTTTTTGTACCGGTTCGGCTTATAGCTTCCCGGCAGGCACCGGAACACCAACGGCACAGGTTGGACCGTTCTATAGTTGTCTGGGATCCACTCCTAACCCGGCATGGTATTACATGAAAATTGCCATTCCCGGAATGATACAGATAACGATGCACAGCCAGCCATCGTATGACATTGATTTTTGCCTTTGGGGACCTTTCGATTCGCAAAATGTGTGTGGACAACTTACAAGCAACAAAGTCATTGATTGTAGTTATTCGACGGCATCAACCGAAGTGGTTGATATCCCAAATGCAATCCTTGGCAAATATTATATTCTGATTATTACCAATTATTCCAATTCACCTTGTAATATTATTTTCTCCCAATCTGGAGGCACCGGGGTTACAGATTGCACCATTTTACCACCTGCTGCTGCCAACGATGGGCCGCTTTGCGTTGGCGAAATATTGCACCTTACCGCAGCCAATATGAACAATGCCGTGTATCATTGGGTCGGGCCTGATGGTTGGACATCGAACATACAAAATCCTTCACGTCTTAATGTACAACCTTCGATGGCGGGCATGTATTCCATGTTTGTAACAATAAATGGTGTACCAAGTGCCGATACCAACCATACCAATGTGGCGATTTTCAACAAGCCTACAGCAACTTTGTCGGGAGGAGGCGATATTTGTAACGGGGATTCCACAGCACTTGTCATGACCTGCCAAAACCATCCGCCATGGAATGTTACATATACCACCAATGGGGCAAACCCAAAAACTTTACTGATAAATAATTCGCCTTATACATTTTACGTAAAGCCAACTGTTAGTAGCACTTATAAGGCTACTCAGGTTTCGAACGAAATATGCAATGGACTGGCAAGCGGAACGGTTACTGTAAACGTGAACGAAAAACCTGTTCCCGATTTTGCACTGAACAATTATTGTTCGGGTTATGCCAGCCAATTCGCCGATTTAAGCTCTGTAACCGGAGGGTATGTTACTTCCTGGTTTTGGGATTTTGGTGTGGGACTTGATACTTCCAACCTTCAAAATCCGACATTTACTTACGCAGAAGGTGGCACTTATGATGTGGTATTTAAGGTAGTGTCCAATATGGGTTGTGCTTCACAGTTAACAAGACCCGTTATTATTAATCCCACACCAACTGCAAGTGCAGGATACGACCGGACTATCCCTTTTGGCACAAATACCTCCTTGCAAGGCGAAGCATTCGGTGGAAGCGGCAATTACACCACCCATTGGGAACCTGCCGACAAACTAGTGAATCCGAATATACTGAACCCTACAACAGTAAACCTTACAGAATCTACAGATTATACTTTAACTGTGGTGGATGCAGGAAATGCCTGTCAGCAGTCGGATATTGCAACGGTTACCGTTACCGGCGGGGCGCTTGCCGTGCAAATTGCTGCCGAACCTTCGCATATTTGTAAGGGAGCCAATACAAACATCAACCTTCAGCCCGGTGGCGGCTCAGGAAATTACACTTATACCTGGTCGTCGAACCCGGCAGGGTTTTCGTCAACTATGGAGGATGTAACCGTGCAACCCACCGCCACAACCGTTTACACAGTTTTGGTAAACGACGGGTTTAGCGTAGTTACAAAAACCATAACCATTACGGTTTACGAAAACCCAACAATTGATGCCGGAACTGATAAAACGATCCCTTACGGGACCAGCACAACTTTAAATGGGTTTGTACTTGCCGGAACGCAGCCTTACACCTATTCCTGGACTCCTGCCAGCTTAGTGGTATCGCCAACGCAAATGGCAAGCAGCACAACTATACTTACAAGCAGTACAATCTTTACCTTACAGGTAACCGATGGACATGGATGTTCTTCCACCAACCAAACCTTGGTTACCTTAACCGGTGGCGCACTCGGGGTGAATCCTCAGGCACAGCCCAATCATATTTGTGTTGGTGAATCAACCACATTGCACCCGCTTTCCGAAGGAGGTTCGGGAAATTACACTTACACATGGACAAGCAATACCGGATATTCGTCTTCTGAAACCGACCCGGTAGTTTCGCCAACTCAAACCACTACTTATTACCTTCAGATTTCGGATGGTTTTACTTCAAGTTCCGACTCGGTAATACTCACTGTAAACCCTTTACCTATTGTTAACCTAATACCTGCCGGATCCCATGTGCTTGGAAACGATACAATTATGGCCTGTGTATTCGATACTGTTACGCTTAATGCATCCGGACAGAACCTTTCGTATTTATGGTCGAATGGGGCAACCACGCCTATGATACAAGCGACCACAACAGGTATAGCCTTTGATATGCTGCATTTTTCGGTTTCGGTGTACAACACTCTTACTGGCTGTACAAATTCGGGCGATTTGACCATTATTTATTCCTACGAGGATTGTAGTTATGGGATTGCCGAAGATAGCGAGCAATTTTCGTTGATGGTGTACCCAAATCCAGGAACAGGTTTATTTACCTGCAAAGTACATTCGGAAGTAGCTGATAACAATGGTTTTGTATCGGAAATTATCAACCCGCAAGGCAAGGTCATAGGGCGCAAAACTGTGGTTTTGCATAATGGGATCGATAACACTTTTCCTTTGGATATTACGGCACAGCCTTCGGGGGTATATTTCCTGAAGTTGTACAACGACAATTTTTTGCGTGTTGTAAAGGTTGTTAAGTATTAACCGGCTGTTGCATTCCAGTTTCAGGACACTGCATAAGCAAATCTTTTAAATAGGGTATATTCCGGAAGAATTACTTTCCAGTTGCCCTTTTTCTCTCCAGATTAATGGCTAATCGGATAGAATCCCAATTGTTCCTTTCAAGCATTGCCAAATTTACGGCTTTGTATCACCCTCAATTAGCACGGATGCCAAAACAGATATACTTTACTTTCCTTTTCTATTTCCTGCTGCATTTGGTATTGGGGCAAACACCCAATGAGTGTTCGTATAAACCTCCACGCGAAGGCGAAACCTGGTGCTTTTACAGCAATGCAAAATTGGAATTCCATGGCGGAAGCCCAGCTTATACTTCCTTACCTTCATCCTTAGCGTTTGGCAAAGGTTGTTCGTCCATTTCCGATAAAGATGGCAACCTTGTGTTTTTCAGCGATGGCATGAAATTGTGGGACAAAAACTCCAACCTGTTATCGTCGGCACTCGATGGCTACCCTTCCTGTACGCAATCTGCTTTGTTTGTGCCTCATCCTGCAGGTGGCAGCCGGTATATACTTTTTACCAACCACCTTATAAAAACACCTGGCTTTGTTACCAAAGGATTGAATTACTATACCATTGATGCCGGAAAAATTGCTCCAACCGACACCCTCCGCCCCAAAAAGCTATTGGATGAATGTGCTGAAAAACTTACCGCCACAAAACATGCCAATGGCCACGATTATTGGGTAGTGGTACACGAATGGGGGAACGATGTGTTTGGAGCATACAAAATTACCGCTGCAGGGGTTGATAGCATCCCGGTCAGGAGCAGTGCAGGGATGGTGCATACAGGCAGCATTATGACGAAAAACCCGGTTGGGTATATGAAACTTTCGCCCGATGGTTCCAGACTTGCCGCAGCAATATTTGGTTCCAATAAGGTTGAGTGGTTCGATTTCGATAACACAACAGGCAAGGTTTCCAATGCCAGGCAAATACCTTCGCCCGATGGCGGTGCGGCTTATGGTATCGAATTTTCGCCCGACAATACCAAACTGTATTTTACTACCGACCTCAACCCTACTACCAACGCCAATAACAACCTCTATCAATCCGATTTGGTAACAGGTGGCCCTCCTGTGTTGCTCAACCGCCTGGCTCACGACATTACTGCCCTACAATTAGCTGTGGATGGTAAAATATACGGCACGCGATATACCCAAAGCTATGTGTGTGTAATAGAAAACCCTAACCGGGCCGATACTGCTTGCAACCTGAAGGAAGAAGGGCTGACTTTAGCCGGAAGCACCAAGATGATGGGATTGCCATCTTTTGTACAAAGCTTTTTCGATATACCGGGCATTACCTACGATACCAAATGCGATGGCGACGATACGTATTTTACCCTTACCAACCCTGCAAATATTGATTCTATCCGCTGGGATTTTGGCGATGCTGCTTCCGGTGGCAGCAATACGGACCCTAGCCTGAAACCTTTCCACAAGTTTTCGGCATCGGGCAAGTATAATGTAAAAACGCAGGAGTGGTTTAATGGCCGCGTTTTCGACAGGGCATTGGAGGTAACCATCAACAAGCGCCCACCCAAAAGCTTTGCCAAGGATAGCTTGTATATTTTGCCGCGCTCATCCATTGAACTGGATGCCGGGGCAGGCATGGTAACCTACTTGTGGCAGGATGGCTCCGCCGAGCAAAAGCTGGAGGTTTCGACACCCGGCTATTACAATGTGATTATTATTGATACCAATTGCTGCCGCGAAATGGACACCATAAAAATTGTGCTGCTCGATTTGTATGTGCC
>CAJAXK010000269.1 GCA_903946925.1 uncultured Bacteroidales bacterium
GTTCTTAGCCGGAGGTATGTATGTAGGGCATGTGCGTAGCAATACATAGCAACGACAAAAGCCTGATATTGTGCCATCTAACATGCCTTGCATTGCGGGAAGATACCTTCAGATTAGAAACACATTGAACTTCTCTCACGAATACCCGTAAAAACATGTAAGCCATGAGTAATTTTTATAGAGCCTTGATTTTTTGTTTACTTTTTGATCAAGCAAAAAGTAAAAAAAACTAAAATATTTAGACCAAAGTTTTGGATTTGATGACAGTCAGATAGCACCTCAAAATTAATAATTAGGCTAAAAGTTAAATCATTATAACATTGTGTTTAGTTTTGTTAATGGTCTGGTAGCACCTCAAATTAGAATTGACGTCTATTCGGCAAACAAGTTTTCCTTTAAACTCCCAAAAACGGCTTGAATTATTTTCAACAATTTTCCTTTTTGTATTTTTGCGTTGTATTTTTGCCATCAGTATCAAAATAAAATATACAATGCTAACTATACTCTTGATCACGCTTTTAAGCTTAATGGCTTTCACGGCATGTTTATTTGTTGTGGTTCAATACAGTGTGTTCCGACTGCCTGTAAAAGGCTTGCTAATTTTGGTATATCATAAAGTAAGCCCGGAAAAGAACGATCATTATACAATTTCTCTTCCTACCCTCGAAAAGCAGTTTGCTTATCTTTCAGAAATGGGTTATTCGTGTTTAAACCTTCAACAGCTTACTGATAACAAGGATTTTAAACTTCCTAAAAAGAATTTCATCCTCACTTTTGACGATGGCTACGCGAACAACCTCCAATACCTTTATCCTTTATTACAGAAATACGGTTTTCATGCTACCATTATGCTGCCTGTAGGGGCTATGGGCAAAACAAATGCCTGGGAGGATGGCAATGAAACCATATTGAGTTTCGAGCAACTCCGTTCGATGGATAAGCGCTATGTAAGCTTTGGGTTGCATGGTTACAACCATGTTTCTTTCCTTGATTTGTCGCACGATGAAATTGAATCCGAGATAAACAAATGCCGAAATGAGCTTACCGAAAACGGGATTGGGTTTTTACCTGTATTGGCTTATCCGTATGGCAAATATCCAAAAGATAAAGTTGAGAATGAAGCCTTTGGAAAACTGCTCAAAAAACTTGGGATTGTTTATGGAATGAGGGTCGGAAGCCGGATAAATTCATGGCCTTTTGAAAATGCTTATGTCGTAAAACGGGTTCCAATTTATGGGGATGAACCATTCTGGGTTTTTAAAACGAGAATCAAAAAAGGGTATTGGAAGAGATTTTAACTACTAATTTTAGTAAACATTTTATAGTTTTAGCTTATCCTCAAAGCCCCACGGAAGCCTCTAACAGCATAGTAAGAAGATGCGCCATTGTGGTACACGAAAACATGGCCATAACGGAAATCACAGAAAAGGGCTCCATCAAGTTTTCTGATCTCAGCAGGAGTTTTCACCCAGCTTGAAGTTTTTGTATCGAAAGTTCCAAGTTTCTGCAATTCACGGTATTGTTCTTCCGACAAAAGTTCGATTCCCATCGCGGCTGCCATATCAACAGCGTTATTTTCCGGTTTATGCTCTTTCCTGCTCTCCAATCCTTCACGGTCGTAACAAACGCTACGGCGGCCTTTTGGGCTTTCTGCTGCACAGTCATAAAAAATATAATCACCCGTATTTGGCTCAAAACCAACACAATCGGGTTCACCACCGGTACGTTCCATTTCGTTGACAGACCATAATTTATCCACATTTGCCTCCAACTTTTCCAGTATTTCCATCCACTGAATATCCTTATGGCGGTTCATGTTTTTCTCAAAACGGGTTTTTAACACATTGATCAATTCTGTTTGCTGTTCA
>CAJAXK010000270.1 GCA_903946925.1 uncultured Bacteroidales bacterium
GCCAAACCACTACAACACCTACTTATCAACCCGGTGCTACTGAAACCGGGACGGTAATCCTAACGCTTACAGGTTATGCAAATAGCCCCTGTTCCGATGTTTTCGACCAAATGGAATTGACCATCAACGAAGCAACCCAAGCATTTGCAGGGCCAACCGCTACCATTTGCGAAGGAAGCACTTATACGCTGGCTGGTTCCACAGCTTCGGGATATTTGAATGTACGTTGGAAAAGTTCTGGAACAGGAACATTCAGCGATTCAACCATTTTGCATCCGGTTTACACACCATCAGTTGCCGATATTGCGGCTGGAAGTGTAATACTTACCCTAAAAGCAAACCCATTTACTTCTTGCACAGATACCCGTTCGTCAATGACATTGAATATTACCCGACAGGTAACGGTTGATGCAGGCCCGGATGGACAAGTTTGCCAAACTGCAACTTTCACTGTTAACAGTGCTGCTGTTGCATACGAATCATCATTTGTTTGGACAACCCCAAATGGTGCAGGGCCGATTACAAATGCAAATTCACTAACCCCAACTTACACACCCGGAGCCGGTGAGAGTGGTACGATTATTTTAAGGTTGTCGGCTATAGCCAATTCGCCTTGCGCCAACGTGTTCGACGAAATGAACCTAACAATCAGTGAGTCGGCTGGTTCGTTTGCTGGAGGTAATGCAACAATTTGTCAGGGAAGCAATTACACGCTCAATGGTGCAAACGCATCCGGATTTACTTCATTGTTGTGGTCTAAATCGGGTTCGGGTCATTTCAATGATTCCACCCTACTTAAACCAGTCTATATTCCAAGCGCTGCCGACATTGCCGCAGGAAGCGTTGTACTAACATTAACTTCATTTGCCACCCCACCTTGCTTAAACTCATCTTCAAGCATGACCCTGAATATTACCCGTCAGGCTACTGCCAACGCTGGTTTGGATGGACAGGTTTGCCAAAATGCCCCTTTTACCATTTCGGGTGCTGATGCGCAGTATTATAACACAATCTTTTGGAGCCAGAATCCATCAAGTACGGGTATCCTTAGCAACATAAACTCCTTAACCCCAACCTATACACCCGGAGTAAACGAAAGCGGTGCCATTACTTTGACATTGCATGCCAATGCCCTTACACCATGTGCCGATGTTACCAACGATATGCAGCTTTTAATCCATAAGCTTCCAGTTGCGGAGGCAGGGGCTAATGCTTTGTCGTGCCAAGGTTTCAATCATACTGTTACCGGTGCCTCAGGTACCGATTACTCAACTATTGCATGGACCGAAAACGGGACAGGGGCATTCCAAAACCCGACAACCATTTCGCCCACCTATGTTCCCGGAAGCGGGGAATTTGGAAATGTTACTTTCACTTTAACAATGATGGGCACAAATTCCTGTGCATTGGAATCATCATCCGATACAAGAACACTCACAATCACACCTTTACCAGATGTAAGTGCAGGATTGGATGCCATAATTTGTGCTGCCAATACATTATCGTTAAACGCAATACAGCAGTATTGTTCAAAAACACGATGGACTACTTCGGGTGATGGAACATTTGCTGATACTACCCAAACAATTACAACTTATATACCTGGCTCAGCAGATAAGGCTTTGGGTTCTGTAATTCTGACAATTACAGGAACAGGGACAGGAACTTGTTCCACGATGAACGATGTAGATCAACTTACCCTCACCATTGACCCTATGCCAGCTATTAATGCAGGTCTTGATGGATCCTATTGCGTTCAGAACCCAATTGATATAGCAGGAAACTCAGCAGCTCATTATTCTGTATTCCGCTGGAGAACTTCCGGAAATGGAATTTTTAACGATACTACTTTATTGAATACCAACTATTTGCCAGGAAATATTGATTACAACAATGGCAATGTAACCCTCACACTTTGGGCACAAGGCCGCCTTTCGTGTGCTTCTAAAACAATAACTGATTCGAGGGTTTTACAGGTTGCTCCTTATCCAATTGTGAATGCCGGCCCTGATGACTATATCTGTAGCAATGTAAATCAATTTCAATTGCATGGTACAGGAAATAATTACAATGGGAACAACATCGTTTGGTCATTTGCCGGAGGCGATGGCTATTTGAGCGATCCAACGGTTATGAACCCTACATATTTTGCCGGACCTGTTGATTTAAGCACACAAAACCGTTCGATAATATTTACCATCACTTTGCAGGGAAACCGAAGTTGCAGCGATGTGTACGTAAACGATCAGGTTGAGTTAAAAATTGACCCCACTCCTATCAGCAATGCAGGGCCTGATGATGAAATTTGTGGCCAAAGGCCATATCTACTCAACCCAACAGCACAATTTCAAAATACAATCCGTTGGACTACCTCAGGAACAGGGCATTTCAGTGATACAACTTTATTAAGGCCAACTTATACGCCAAGTAATGGCGATGTAGGCACTACCGTGGTTTTGACACTTAATTTGCAAGGTTGTAAAACACTTTCAGGTGGCGATTTTATGTGGCTAACAGTACATCCCGACCCTACAGTTACGGTTTTGGGTTCGGAATTGATATGTGAAGGAGCATCTACGCCCATCAGTTTTGCTTTTACAGGAAGCCCACCTTGGAGTGTTACTTATACAAATGGTTCAGGGGCACCAATAACTGTTGACAATATCCTTTCATCCCCTTATACATTCACTGTGAATCCTCCTGTTACAACAACTTGGTGGGTAACAGCAGCCAATGATCAATATTGCAATGTACCTGCTGATTCTGTTTTTGGTGTCGGCTATATTAGTGTCAATGCACGGCCTATCCCATATACTACAACTGGTTCTAACAGTGGATATTATTGCGAAGGGGATACCGGTGTATTGATAGGTTTGAACAATTCCCAAGTAGGGATGAATTACGAATTGCTGCATAATGGTCTGGCAATTGGTGCAATTAAAGCTGGGACAGGAAGTGCTTTTGAGTTTGGGATTTATAGCATTCCGGGACAGTATTCTATAAGAGGTACAAATCCTTTAGGAAACTGTGTCAGGATGATGAACGATACAATTAATGTATTGATGAACCCAACACCCGTAACCGACTTTTCCACCAATCTGCCTTGCACCAGCGACACTACATATTTCACTTTATCAGGCGATTACCTTCCTCGCACCAGCACCTGGTTCTGGGATTTTGGCGATGGCACCTACGCCACCTACAGTGCGCCGTACAGCCCAATCCATGTCTATCCAACATACAGCACCTACACCGTAACGCTCAGCGTTGTTGACACCAACGGCTGCCATTATACCGTAACCCATCCGGTAGAAGTACTTCCCCACCCCAACGCATTTTTTAGCACCAACACCCCCAATTGCCTGGACGGCACCACCCATTTCACCGACCTGAGCGGCAACCCGCCGGGCCAAGGCTACCTCGAACAATGGGTTTGGACATTTGGCGATGGAACGCCCAACGACACCACCAATTTCCCCAACACCCCGAACATCAACCATACTTACGCTTCGAGCGGCACCTATCCCGTTACCCTAACCGTGAGGAACAACCGGGGGTGCTCGTCCTTTTACCAATCCACCGTAACTGTTACCAACCGCCCCATAGCCAGTTTTGATTACTTCAGCAACTGCGAAGACCAGAACGCCCTTTTCACCGACAACTCCAACGAGAACCTGGGTGGGCAGATAACCGCCTGGTCCTGGGATTTCGGCGACCCAACCACCGGTGCCCTGAACACCAGCATACTACAAAACCCCGAACACCTGTACACCGCCACGGGCGATTTCATCGTCAAGC